>JAIXZK010000266.1 GCA_027489695.1 Sphingomonadales bacterium | reverse complement strand
TCGCGACTGGCGAAGTGGAAGACCGCCTGCCAGATGATCGCGCTGGGCGCGCTGGTGCTGGCCGGGGCGTCGGACTGGCTGCTGCCCGGCGTGCCGATCCGCGAGATCGGCATCATCGGACTGTGGCTGGCGGCCGGTCTGACCCTGGTCACCGGCTATGATTATCTGCGCGTCGGCCTGAAGCACATGGATAGCTGATGCAGCTGCTTTACTTCGCCTGGGTGCGCGAGCGCATCGGCACCGGCGCCGAGACTCTGGCGCCGCCGGCCGATGTGGCGACGGTGGGCGACCTGCTCGACTGGCTGGCGACGCGCTCCCCCGGCCATGCCGCGGCGCTCGCCGATCGCAGCGCCATAAGGGTGGCGATCGACCAGGATTTCGTCGCCATCGAGGCCCCGATCGCCGGTGCCGGCGAGATCGCCATCTTCCCGCCGGTGACCGGCGGGTGATCGCCACCCGCGTCCAGGCCGAAGCTTTCGACGCCGCCGCCGAAGCCGCGGCGCTGGTGGCGGGGCGCACCGATCTCGGCGCGCTCGTCACCTTCACCGGCCTTGTCCGCGACACGGCGCTGCGGCTGGAACATTATCCCGGCATGACCGAGCGGCAATTGGGAAAGGTCGCTGCCGACGCCGCGGCGCGCTGGCCGGGCATCATCGGCCAGGTCGTGCATCGCTTCGGCGATCTGGCGCCGGGCGATCCGATCGTGCTGGTCGTCACTGCCGGCCGCCACAGGGGCGAAGCCTTTGCCGCGGCCGAGTTCCTGATGGACTGGCTGAAGACCCGGGCGCCGTTCTGGAAGCACGAGGCGGGGGCCGGCTGGGTGGCGGCCAGGGCCAGCGATGACGATGCCGCCAGGCGATGGGAGCCGTGATGACCCCGATCCTCTACCAGTTCCGCATCTCGCCCTATTGCGACAAGGTCCGCCGCGCCATGCGGCTGAAGGGGCTGGCCTGGCAGACGGTCGAAGTGCCGATCGCGCCGCCCGGCAAGTTCAAGCACATCAGCCCGACCGGCAAATTCCCGGCGGTCGATTTCGGCGGCGAGATCGCCGTCGATTCGACCGATATCCTCGCGCGCCTCGAAGCGCTGGTGCCGACGCCGGCGCTGTTCCCGGCCGACGCGCGCGATCGCGCCGAAGCGCTGATCCTGGAGGATTGGGCCGACGAGAGCCTGTATTTCTTCGATCTGACGATGCGCAACTGGCCGCAGAACCGCATGAGCTTCCTCGACGACCTGCTCCACGCCGAAAGCGGGCTGAAACGCCGTGTGATCGCCGCGGTGACACCGGGCGTCGTGCGCGGCCAAGCGCGAGCGCAGGGGCTGGGGCGCAAGAGCGAGGCGGCGGTCGTCGCCGATCTTGCCCGCCATTATGACGCGCTGGCGGCGCGGCTCGACGGCCGCGACTGGCTGGTCGGCGATGCCATCTCGATCGCCGACATCGCGGTGCGCGCGATGGTATTCGTGCTCGATCGCACCATCGAGGGCCGGGCGCTGACGCAGGCGCGGCCCGGGCTGGATGCTTGGTCACGGCGGGTCGATGCCGCCAGTCTTTGACGCAGGCCGCGGCAGCGCGTAGCGAGGGCACGCGGTCAGAGGATCGGGCGATCGCCGCCGGCTTGCCGGGGGAGGAAAGTCCGGGCTCCACGGAACGCGGTGCCGGGTAACGCCCGGCGGGGGCGACCCCAGGGAAAGTGCCACAGAGAGCAGACCGCCGATGGTTCTTTCAAGAACACAGGCAAGGGTGAAAGGGTGCGGCAAGAGCGCACCGCGCGACGGGCAACCGAAGCGGCACGGCAAACCCCACCGGGAGCAAGACCGAATAGGCACGCGATGGGCGTTACGCCCGGGGCAGGAACCGGCCCTTTTCGCGTGCGGGTTGGTTGCTTGAGGCCGTCGGCAACGCCGGTCCTAGAGGAATGATCGTCGTTGGGCGCAAGCCCTTCACAGAACCCGGCTTATAGATCCTCTGACCGCAGCGCCGCGAGCGCGCTGGAAGAAATTCGCGCAGCGAATTTCTGAAGCGCGCCGACAGGCGCAAGGTCGGCTGGCGGGGCGGCGGACATAAAGTCCGCCGAACCCGTCCAACGTCACGACGCGGCTTTGCCGCGGCGCCCTTGCTGCCCTTCCTTCGCCCGCAGGACGCGATCAGACCACCGGCACCGCATCCACCGCCGCCGTCAGCCGCGGCGTCGCCGAAGTGAACGGCACCGTGCCATGCCAGGCATAGGACGGGAACAGCACCAGCCGCCCCGGCGCGGGCGTCACCACCCGGCGGGGAGGTAGATCGATCCCCAGCGCCGCCTCGGGCACGCCGAACTGCAGCGCGCCGGCGTCGCTGCCCGCGCCGACTTCCGGCGGCAGCGCGATGTAGAAGGCCGAGCTCAGCCAGCCCTGGGGGTGGATATGGCTGATGTGGAAGCCCTCCGACGCCAGCCGCACCGACCAGGACGAGGTGATGCGCGCGCCGCGGCCGAGCCGGCCGAGGAAGGGATGGCCGGCCTCCGGCGCCAGCCCGGCCAGCGCCGCATCGATGGTCGCGGTCAGGCTCGCCTCCAGCGCCTTCAGCACCGGATCGCCGGTTTCGAACAGCTTGCCGCGCGTCTGGGTGCCGCCGCGCAGGCTCTGGTCGGCGGGGGCCTGCAGCATGTTGTGGCGGCCATCGAGCACGGCGGCGAGATCGGCCAGAAACGCCGGCAGGTCGCGCCAGCCCGGCGGCACCTGCAAATCCGACACCAGCACCAGCCGCCGATAATCGATCAGCCAGGCCTCGCGCGGATCATCGCGCAACCGCCAGATCAGCCCGAGCAGCGACCAGGGCGACTGGTCGAGCGGCGCAAGCGCGGTCGCCGCCAGCGCCGGCGCTTCGGCAGCCGCGGCATCGCCGGCCTGCAGCAGCAGCCAGGCCAGCATGGTCTGCGCCGCGGGCGTCTCGGGATGCGCCGCCGCCGTCGCGCGCGCCGTGTCGATCGCCGCGTCGCGCTGCCCCAGCCGATTGAGCGCGAAGGCCCGCGCTACCGCCCAGTCCGGCGCCGCACCATGCGCCGCGCCCGCCGCGTCGGCCCAGGCGAGCATCGTCCGGTGATCGCCGAGCCCGCGCGCCGCGGCGATGCCCGCCGCCCACAGTTCCGGCGCCGCCGGCCGCGCCAGCAGCGCCCGCCAGCCATCCAGCGCCTCGCCCGCCCGGCCCAGCATCGGCAGCAGTTCGACGAGCGCGGTCTGCGCCGGCACATAGGCGGGCACCGCCGCCACCACGGCGCGATATTGCGCCACCGCCGCGTCGAACCGGCCGAGATCGGCGAGCACATGACCGCGCATCGTCGCCGTCTCCGGCGCCGTCAGCCCGGCACGGATCGCCGTCTCCAGCGCCGCCAGCGCGCCTTCGGCATCGCCGAGCCCGCGCAGCGCCGACGCCAGATTGTGACGGCTGACGAGGTCGGCCGGGTTGCGCTTCAGCGCCGCCTGCAGCGCCGTCGCCGCCGCCGCCGGCTCGCCCGCCGCCACTTCCAGCGACCCCAGCGCCGCCGGCACCCGCGCATCCTGCGGCGCCAGCGCCGCCGCCCGGGCCAGCGCGGCGCGGCCGCCCGCCCAGTCCGGCAATTCCGCCGCAATGATGCCGAGGTTGATCCAGCCATCGACGAAGCCCGGCGCCAGCGCCACCGCCTGCCGCCACGCCTCGGCCGCCCCGGCGGCATCGCCCATCCGGCGCAGCAGGCCGCCATAACCGTTCCAGATCGCCGGGTTGCGCGCGCCAGCCCGCAGTGCCGCCTGGTAACGCCGCCGCGATTCCTCGAACCGGCCCAGCGCTTCGGCGGTCAGCGCCGCCAGGAACGCCGCATCAGCATCGACCCGCGCCGCCAGCGACAGCCCGCCGAGCAGCCGATCGGCATCGCCGGCGCGGCCCGCCTGCAATGCCGCATAGGCCCGCTGCACGATTGCCATATCGGCCGGCGCCAGCGCCATCAGCCGCCCGTCCATGGCCGCCAGGCGGCACGCTCGGCCTCAAGCGTCGCCAGCCGCCGCGCCCCCAGCCGCGGCGCCAGCCCCGCCGCCAGCGCCTTCGCCTCCACGGCCGTGCGATCGCCCGCCGCCATCGCCAGCCGCGCCCATACCCAGGCCCGGCCCTCGTCACGCCCGATGCCGCGCCCCGCCGCCAGCGCCTTGGCCAGCGCCAGCTGCGCCGGGGCATAGCCGCGATTGGCCGCCCGCAGCCACCAGGACGCCGCCGCCGCCGCATCGGCGGGGGCACCCTGCCCGCGCGCCGCCATGACACCGAGCAGCGTCTCGGCCACCGCCGACCCCTCCTGCGCCAGCGGCTTCAGCCTCGCACGCGCCGCCGGATAGTCGGCGGCCTGGTACGCTGCGACTCCGGCGGCGAGATCGGTGGCGGGGGCTGCGGCTGTGGCCAGCGCGGCCGCGAACAGGATGGAAAGTTTCTGGAAAATCAAGAAAAGCGGCCTCCGGCGGCTGGGGCCTGAGGCCCCAGACCCCCATCTGTCTTTCGTACCAGCCGCATCTCGCCCACCATATTGCTATCGGGGGTCTGGGGCCCAAGGCCCCAGCCGCCGGAGGCATTTTCGCTCCGCTTCCTGCTGCACCCCGGCGGTGGCGACTTTGTGGCAATCGCCGGCGCGCGCGATGGGCCGTCAGCCATCGGCAGCATCGGCGGCGATCAGATAGCGCGCGCCGGTTCCCGTTCGCCCGGCCCGATCGCCGGGGTTGTAGAGCGCGCAGCGTTCCAGCGACAGGCAGCCGCAGCCGATACAGCCTTCCAGCCGCGCCCGGACGCGTTCGAGCAGGGCCATCTGCGCCGCCAGCCGGGCGTCGATGCGCGCGCTGATCGCCGCCCAATCGGCGTGGGTCGGCGCGGCGCCGGCCGGCAGGGTCGCGAGTTCGGCGAGGATTTCGGCGAGCGACAGTCCGAGCGACTGGGCGATCTGGGCAAAGGCCAGGCGGCGGATATCGGCCCGTGCAAAGCGCCGCTGGTTGCCGGCCGAGCGCAGCGCAGTGACCAGCCCGCGCGATTCATAGAAGCGGATCGCCGAGACGCTGAGCCCGGTGCGCTTCGCCAGTTCGCCGATGGTGACCAGGGCCGACAGGGAATGCCTCGCAAAACAGCTTGATCTCACCTTAGCTTGAGGTTGCATGAAGTCGCAACCGGCGATTCGCCGCCGGCAGGAGAGTCCGACCATGCCCCGCCTCGAACATGTCAATCTGACCGTCAGCGACCCCGAAGCCAGCGCCGCGCTGATTGCCGCGGTGTTCGGCTGGG
>JAIXZK010000029.1 GCA_027489695.1 Sphingomonadales bacterium | reverse complement strand
GAACCTGACCTCGCGGATCGCGCGCTCGGCCGGCCCGCTGGAGGGCGAGACCGTGGTCGAGATCGGGCCCGGCCCCGGCGGGCTGACCCGGGCGCTGCTGCGCGCCGGCGCGCACGTTGTTGCCGTGGAGCGCGATGCCCGGGCGCTGCCGGCGCTCGCCGAGCTCGCCCAAGCCGCCGAGGGGCGGCTGACGGTGATCGAAGGCGACGCCATGGCGATCGACGCGCGGGCGGTCGCCGGCGCCGGCGCCCATATCGTCGCCAACCTTCCCTACAACATCGGCACCGCGCTGTTCACCGGCTGGCTGGGCGGCGAGGCCTGGCCGCCGTGGTGGGCGAGCCTCACGCTGATGTTCCAGAAGGAAGTCGCGCAGCGCCTCGTCGCGCCGGCCGGCGGCGACGCCTATGGTCGGCTGTCGGTGCTCGCCCAATGGCGGACCTCGGCGCGGATCGCCTTCACCGTGCCGCCGCGGGCCTTCGTCCCCTCGCCCAAGGTCGATTCGGCGGTGGTGCATCTGGTGCCGGGCGAACCGGCCTCGGCGGCCAGCGCCGCCCGGCTGGCGCAACTGACCGCCGCCGCCTTCGGCCAGCGCCGCAAGATGCTGCGCGCCAGTCTCAAGAGCATGCCCGGCGCCCTCGACGCGATGATCGCCGAGGGCATCAGCCCCGAGGCCCGCGCCGAGACCGTGCCGGTGGCGGCATTTGCCCGGGCGGCGGCGCGGCTGTAACAGGCGGCGCATGGACGATCACGGCATAAGCTTCGGCCGCCTCGCCGCCGGCATCGGTGTCAGCGACATGGCGCGAGCGGTGGCTTTCTACACCGATGTGCTCGGCTTCGTTTCGGTGTTCACGAATGGCGCTCCGGTGATCTTCACCATCCTCGAGCGCGATGCCGCCGAACTGCACCTGCTGCTCGCTCCCGGCCACCGCGGCCCGGCGTTCAACGTCGCGCACCTGTTCGTCGGCGACGTCGACGCCCTGCACACGCGCTGCCTTGCCGCCGGGGTGCCGATCGTCAAGGCCATCGCCGACAAGGATTATGGCATGCGTGCCTTCGTCATTGAGGACCCCGACGGCAACCGCATCGACATCGGCCAGCCATGATCCTGGCGCTGCTGTTGGCGGTGGCGACGCCCGACGCCTTGCCGAGCGCCTTCGACGCCGGCTGGAAAGGCGAAAAAGTCTGCACCCTGCTGCAGGACACGCCGCAGTTTCGCGCCGCGCGCTGCGTGTTTCCGCCCGGCGGCGGCCATGAACGCCACCGCCACCCGCCGCATTGGGGCTATATCGTCAGCGGCGGCACCATGCGCATCACCACCGCCGCCGGCACGGTGACCCGCGAACTGCAGGGCGGCAGCAGCTGGTGGAGCGACGGCATCGACTGGCACGAAGCCGTCAACATCGGCACGATGACCGCCGTCTATATCATCGTCGAACCGAAGCCGGCGGCGCCGCCCCGATAGCACAGGCCGTCGAACACCCACTCTTCCGCTCGCGGGAGAGGCGACTCGCGCCCTTGCGCGAGCGGGTGAGGGTGTCCCTTCTACTCTGTCGCGCCGCCCCCAGAGGCCCACGAAGGAAACCACCGCAAGCACCCGCGGTCAGCACCAAAACCGACGCGACACTCACCCCCACCCCGCCACCGGCAGTTCGTTTCACCCGCCGATCCTGCTATGCCGACAACAGCAGCGGGGGCGACAGTGGCGGAAGCGAAGACACGCGAGGAACGCGAGACCGAATGGTGGCAGGCATGGCGCGATGAGAACTATTCCTGGAAAGGTCTCGCTGATCCCAAGAAAAACATTGGTGGCGACGGCGGCCTGCACGGCGAGCGCAGCTTGCAAAACTATTGGCGCCGCGACCCGGTAACCGGCGAGGAGCGCGACGATGAAACGCTGCGCAAGGCCGGCGAACTGGAAAAGCATGGCGACGACGATTGGCACATAGCCCATATCCCGCTGCACTGGCCCGATGGCACCCCGGCCAAAGCCGCTTGGTGTGTCGACAAGCGGCAGCTTATCGCTAGATTGATCGAAGCGCGCATCAACGCTACCGCTGAAACAACCGTCCGAGCGAAAGTATTCCGCGAAGAAGAGATCGAGGGAACCGACGGACGAGCACAATTGCAAGGATGCGTGTTGCCAAGTATACTCGACCATTCAGAAGAGAAAGATATTACTCTCCACCTCGCAGCACAACGATGCTGGCTGTCAGACTGGAACACCACTGAGAGACGCTTTGGTCCAGGCACTCGCTTCGACAACGCATATTTCTCCAGTGGAGCCGACTTCAAAGGTTCTGAGTTCTCGGGAGATGCCCGATTCGATAGCGCGATATTTTCTGCTAATGCAGATTTCAACAAAGTTGTTTTCCAGCATCACGCGGGATTTCTATCAGTAATATTCTGCAAAGACGCGATATTTTATGCAACTGAGTTTTATGAAGATACTAGTTTTGAGAGAGCATTGTTTTTGGGTTATGCGACTTTTTCTGAATCTAAGTTGCTTGGAAATGTAGATTTCGACAGTGCGCAGTTCGAAAGAGAACTATTTTTTAGAGGTGCAAAATTCGAGCAATTGGTAGAAAATATTCCTAAATCTGGCAGAATGGACTTCAATCGTTGTTTATTCAAGAGAGCGGTCGACTTTCGAGATGTGCGCTTTTCGCAATCATGCTGGCTTCATGGTGGAGCCTTTTTGGCAGCTAGATTTAAGGGTATTGCTGATTTTCGCGGATCTCACACTCATGGATATTACAGATTGAGTGGACAGCGAGTATTCACCGGTTGGGTCGCCGCAATGGATCAAGCAATTATCGAGACCACCCTGTTGATTGACGACCGTGGAGAAGCCGCATTTTTACAAGGATTCGACAAAGTTGTTCTCCTCGGTGTATATTTTAGAAGCCTAAGCTGGCTTAGGAGAGATCGGTCAAACTTCAGACTTAATGAAGGACCCGGCGGAGCATTCGAATATAAAACGAAATCCTCAGGCATTGGTGTATTGTTAGGGCGCCTACTTGGGCATGATGAATTACAGCGGCGACCATTAACTGGATTTGACCTGAGCAGTAAGAAACGTCTCTTTACGAGTCTAATGGATGAATCTGTCTATAGAAATCGAATACTTAGGTTAAAACCGGCTAGGCGTGTCAATTATTTCTGGTATATTCGTGAAAATACAGACGAGTCTGAACTAATGCTCAAACAACTCGAAAGCGGTTGTCGTGTGATCAAAGTCGCTATGGGTAAGGTGCGCAACGAAACCATGGAGCATCGCTTTTACCGATTTCAATTGCTAGCGCGGCGTAACCAAAAAGGAACTCCCTGGCCGGAAAAAGTGGCTTCGTGGATCTATAGCATTGCGGCCGATTATGGCCTGTCGCTGGCGCGGCCTCTGGCCGGCGTGGCGGCGGCATTCCTGCTTTTCGCCGTGGCGTTCCAGCGGCTGGGGGCGGCAGCCTGCGCCAAGCGTGGCGGCTGCCCTGTCCCCAAGCTGGCAGACAATGCGACAGCGCTGGTCGATCCTGCCGCCTGGACCGAGGCACTGACCTTCTCCGCCAGCCGGCTGCTGATCTTCGGCCCGTTCGATCTGGTATCGAAAACCTATATCCAGTCGATCAAAAGCTCTGGCGGCGGCTGGCTGGAGCTGGCGGTGCGCGGGTTGGCAACGCTCGAGTCGTTGATCGGCGTCGTGCTGCTGTTCGCCTTCGGCCTGGCGCTGCGGCGGCGGTTTCAGATCGGGTGAGGGTTGGGGCCGAGGGGGGCGGCGGCTGGCGGGAGGGACCCCCACCCCGCTCGCGCAGAGCCGAAGGCGACCGAAGGTCAACGCGCGCGAATCGCCCTCCCCGCAAGGGGGAGGGATTTGGTGGTGCGCTGTCCTACACGGCACAAATCTGCGATATCGGGGGATGGCTGGCGGCAGGAGCTTTCCAACATTCGAGCGCGGAAAGCGGCGGAATCGGCGTCGGAATCCGCGGTGATTGCAGAGCGTGGAGGTGTGAACTTCGTGACTTTGTGAACGGGCGGTAATTGGGTTTTTCGGTACCTTGATGCGCGAGGGTTTGGCGTGCGGCCCCACCCCCTCCCGCCGCGCTTCGCGCGAGTCGCCTCCCCCCTCGAGGGGGAGGATTCGGCTTAGAAGGCCGCGGCGACCGCTTCGGTGCAGCGGCGGAGGGTGGTTGCCCAGGCGTCGATGCCGGCTGAATCGCGCAAGCCGTCGTTGCGGACTTCGAAGCCGATGTAAGGGATTTCATTGGCTTCGGCGTGGCGGTTCATCGTGTAGTTGAGGTCGCGGCCCGAATAGGGAAGGTTGTCGCCGACCATCAGGCCCTCAGCGGCGAGCCAGTCGATGGCGCGGGCGGCGGCGCGGTCGTCGTGGTTGTGCAGCACGCCGATCGGCCAGGGGCGGGCTTCGTCGGGCTTGGTCGCCAGCTGCGGCGTGAAGCTGTGGATGCTGACGATCAGGCGCGGGCGGATGGCGGCGATCACTGCCTCCACCTTGCGATGATAGGGGGCGTGGATGGCATCGATGCGCAGCGAGCGTTCGAGCGGGCTCAGCGCCATGTTGCCGGGGATGACATGGCCGTCGCTGGCCATCGGGATCACGTCCGCCGCCTCGGGCTCGCGGTTGCAGTCGATGACTAGGCGCGAAACCCGGGCGATGATGGCATCGGCATCGAGGCGCAGCGCCAGCCGCTCGGCGAGCGCTGCCGTGCCGATGTCGATGGCGATGTGCAGGTCGAGCAGCTCCGGCGCGATGCCGAGATCGACGCCCGGCGGCACCTGGTTGCCGGCATGATCGGCGATGATCAGCAGCGGCCGGCTGCCAGTGAGGTGCAGCGGCATGGACTAGCCCCCGAAACGCGGCGGCCGCTTGGCCAGAAAGGCAGCAACGCCTTCGGCGAAATCCGGACCGGTGAAGGCGGCATCGAAGCCGGCGGCCGAGTCGGTGTCATCATCGCAGGCGCCGGCGAGGATGCGGGCGACGATCGCCTTGGTGGCAAGCTGCGTCGACGGCGCCGCGGCGAGCAGGCGATCGGCAAAGGCACCTACGGCGGCATCGAGATCCGCGGCGATTTCCTCGACCAGCCCGATACGCAGCGCCTCGGCGGCGTCGATCAGCATGGCCGAATAGAGCAGCCGCTTCGCCTGCCCCGGCCCGACCAGATCGACGAGCAGGCGCGTATCATGCAGCGGATAGACAAGGCCGAGTTTCGCCGGCGTGATGCCGAAGCGCGCGTCCGGCACGGCGATGCGGATGTCGCAGGCCAGCGCGATGCCGCAGCCGCCACCGATGCAATCGCCGCCGATGGCGGCAATCGTCGGCTTCGGCGCCCGGGCCAGCGTCACTTGGGTGGCGCGAATCGCCGCCTGGTTGCGCGCCCGCCATTCGGCATTGCCCGACACGCGCGCGAATTCGGCGATATCGGCACCGGCACAGAACATGCCGGGCGTCGCCGAGCCGACAATCAGCAGCCGCACCGCCGGATCGGCCATGGCGGCATCGACAAGGCGGGGGAATTCCTCCCACATCGCCTGGTCCATGGCGTTGCGGCGCGCCGGGCGATCGATTGACAGGCGGGCGACGCCGGTGGCGATGTCGAGGCGAAGGGTCACCCTGCCCTTCTAGCCCGCCGGCAAGCGCTGGCCACAGAAAAAAGGGGCCGGCGCGAACCGGCCCCTTCAGGCAAAGCATCCTGGGGTCAGGATGAGGGAAGCGAAAGCTTACTGGGCCGTCGGGGTGGCGGCGGCGAGCTGCGCCATGTCGGTGCCGAGCGCCTTGGCGGCAGCGGCGAACTTCTTGCCGGCTTCGAACTTGGCGTCGGCGGCGCAGAGCTTCTCGCCGGTGTTCACCAGGCCCAGCACCTTGCGCTGCGTCGACTGGTCGGCGGTGGCGGCGGCGGTGCGCAGCTGGGCCGGGGCGGCGGTGCAGCTGACGGCTTCACGCGCGACGGCCGGGGTGGCGGCCGCACCGACGAAGACGGTGCTGATGAGGGCGGCGACGGGAACGATCAGGAAGCGGGTGTTCATCGGGGGTCTCCTTCAAGGTGCGGGCGGGGGCTGCCCGGGGGTGATCAGGGATACGCACTTGCTCTTCCGGGGGGGCGGTTGAGCGTTACTCAGTTCAACTGAGTGCCGCTTTAAGTCACACTCAGAAGCGCGTCAACAAGAAATTTGAGTGTCGATCAAAACTCGTTTCTGCTGCGGTGCGGCACGGGATACGGGCGCGTTTCCAAGCGCCGGACCATCAAACATGGTGCAGCGCAGCAATCAAGCAAAAATGATGTGCTAGCGCAATATTGTCGCAGCCGCCCACCAGCCGTGCGATTCGACGACCGCCGCCGCGGCCTCGCAACGCGCCGAATCGGGGTAGAGCGCGAAGCAGGTGGCGCCCGATCCGCTCATCCGCACCAGGCTGGCCTCGGTCGCCGCCAGCAGCGCCAGCAGATCGCCGATCGCCGGCGCGATGGCGAGCGCGGCGGCGGTCATGTCGTTGCGCAAGCCAGCGAGATCGGCGCCGGGCACGATGCCGCCATGATCGATCCGGTCCCAGCCGGCGAACACCGGCCCGGTCGGCACCGCGACGCGCGGGTTGGCGAGCAGCACCGCCTGCCCCGCCATCGCCACCGGCCAGTCGGCGAGTTGCTCGCCGCGGCCGCTGCCGAAGCAGGTGCGCGAGGCGACGCAGGCCGGCACGTCGCTGCCCAGCCCTGCCGCCAGCTCGACCAGCATCGCCTCGGGCCATTCGAGCCCCCAGAAGCGGTTGAGCAGGCGCAGCGCCGCCGCGGCGTCGGCCGAACCGCCGCCCAGCCCCGCCGCCACCGGAATCCGCTTTTCGAGCGCCAGCGCCGCCCGCGCCGGGACAGCCGCCGCCTCGGCCAGCGCACGGGCGGCGCGCAGCACCAGATTGTCGCCCCCTGCCCCCGCCGCCGCGGCGAAATCGCCGGTGACCGCCAGCGACAGGTCATCGGCGGCGGTGACGGTCAGCGTGTCACCGAATTCGGTGAAGGCGAAGACGGTTTCGAGGTCGTGATAGCCATCGTCGCGGCGCCGCCGCAGATGCAGGGCAAGGTTCAGCTTGGCGGGCGCGGCTTCGGTCAACATGGCGTTCGCTTTCGCGGGCAGCCGGCCGCGGCGCAACGATTATCGCAGCCAGCCCGCCCCCTAAGGCCGCGCCCGCATCACCGTCGCCGCATCGAAGCCATAATCGAGCTTCGCTGCCAGCGAAGTGCGCTCCGCCGGAGTCGGATCGAGATCAAGCGCGGCGCGCCAGCGGAAGCGCGCTTCGATGCGCCGGCCGACCTGCCAATAGGCGTCGCCCAAATGGCTGGAGATCGTGGCGTCATCGGGTTCGAGGCTGGCGGCCTTTTCCAGCCGCGTTACCGCCTCGTCATAACGGCCGCGGCGGAACAGGCTCCAGCCGAGCGAATCGATGATGCCGCCATCCTCGGGCTTCAGCGCCGCGGCGCGTTCGATCAGGCTGCCGGCTTCCTCGACACGCTCGCCGCGATCGAGCAGCGAATAGCCGAGATAGTTGAGCAGGATCGGTTCCTGCGGCGCCAGCGCCAGCGCGGCGCGCAGATCGGCCTCGGCGCCGGCCCAATCGCCAGCGCGTTCGCGCATCGAGCCGCGCAGGAACAGCAGCGACCAGGGCACGGCGCTGCCGGAACGCTCGATCGCCTTGCCATAGGCCGTCGCTGCCGCGGCGAAGCGGTCGCCGCGCCGGTGCCAGTCGCCGAGCCGGGTCCAGTCCTCGGCGCGCGCCGTCGCGGCTTCGGCGGCAGTGGCGAGCAGCCGCCCCGCCTCGGCATCACGGCCGGCGGCTGCCAGCACCTCGGCACGGCGCGCCGCGGCGGCATCGGCAAGCGCGTCGCCGGCGGGAATCCGCGCATAGGCGGCAAGTGCCGCGTCGCGCTGGCCACCGCGCGCCAGCACGTCGCCAGTGATCAGCCAGGCCGCCGGCAGGTCGGGCGCCAGCTGGCTGGCCAGTCGGGCGAAGAGCAGCGCCAGCGGCACCGGCCGCTCGCGCGCCAGATCGGCGGCGAGCCGCGCCGCCATCCAGCCGATGCCGCGGCGCGGATCGGGGGCGAGCGCGCCGATGCGCTTGCCGGCCAGCAGCCGCGCCCGCGCCGGCGCCAGCGTCGGATCATCGGCGGCGAGCAGCTTCAGCGCGCCGTCGCGGTCCCCGCCTTGCGCCAGCGCATCGGCCTCGCCCTGGCGGAGAAAATTGATGCCGGCAGCGGTGCCGGCGCGCAGTTCCGCATAGAGCGCCGCCGCTTCCTGCCAGCGCCCCGCCGCCGCCAGCATATGGGCGCGCTGTTCGGCGATATAGGATCGCGAAAAGCCGCTGAACGTCGCGGGATCGAGCAGCGCGAGGCCACCGGCGACATCACCGCGGCCATAGCGCGTCCAGGCTTCGGTGATCGGCAGCACGACGATGGCATAGCCGGCGTCCTTGAGCAGCGGCCGCGCCGTATCGACCCCGGCCCAGTCGCGCTTCAGCACGGCATCGGCGAGGCGCACCATCGCGATTTCGGAATTGCCGGCGCCAGCGGCCTGCAGTTCGCGGGCGAGTTCCACCGTCCGCGGCCAGTCGCCGGCGGCGAGCGCCAGATCAAAGGCGCGGCGGCGCAGTTCCGGCGCGGTGGGATCGCGCTGCCGGGCATCGTCGAACAATTGCGCCGCCAGGCCGAGCTGGTCGCTGGCGGCGGCATAGCGGCCGAGGACATAGCCGTGGCGCGGTGTTGCCGGTGGCGGCATCACGGTGGCCGCGACGGCCGGCGCCGCCAGCAGCAGGACAGGAACAAGGGACGTCAGGACACGCATTGCCGGACCTTGGCGCCCGGCGGCGCCCAAGTCGAGGGGGGCGCCGCGGAACGCAAGGTCACATGTTCGGATAATTGGGCCCGCCGCCGCCTTCCGGCACCACCCAGTTGATGTTCTGGCTGGGGTCCTTGATATCGCAGGTCTTGCAGTGGACGCAGTTCTGGGCGTTGATCTGGAAGCGCGGGGCGTCGGTATCGGCGCCGACGACTTCATAGACGCCGGCCGGGCAATAGCGCTGCGCCGGCTCGTCATACATCGGCAGATTGACCTCGATCGGCACCGACGGGTCCTTCAGCGTCAGGTGGATCGGCTGGTCTTCCTCGTGATTGGTGTTGGACAGGAACACCGAGGTCAGCTTGTCGAAGCTGATCACGCCATCGGGCTTGGGATAGTCGATCGGCTTGGCGTCGCCCTTGCGCTTCATGTATTTGTAGTCGGGCTTCAGCTTCATCGTCCAGGGCAGTTCATAGCCGAGATATTCCATCCACATCTGGACGCCGGACATGATGGTACCGATGAAATTTCCGTATTTTTCCACCGATGGCAGCACGTTGCGCACCATCTTCAGCTCTTCGCTGACCCAGCTCTTCTTGTAGGCCTGGCCATAGGCGACAAGTTCATCGCCCTCGCGCTGGGCGAGGATGGCCTCGACCGCGGCTTCGGCGGCCATCATGCCGCTCTTCATCGCGGTATGGCTGCCCTTGATGCGCGGCACGTTCACGAAACCGGCCGAACAGCCGATCAGCGCGCCGCCGGGGAAGGTCAGCTTCGGCACCGCCTGCCAGCCACCATCGTTGATGGCGCGGGCGCCATAGGCGACGCGGCGGCCGCCTTCGAGGATCTCGCGGATGGCGGGGTGCGTCTTCCAGCGCTGCATTTCGTCGAACGGCGAGAGATAGGGATTGTCGTAGTTGAGCCAGGTGACGAAGCCGAGCGCCACCTGGTTGTTGGCCTGATGATAGAGGAAGCCGCCGCCATTGGCGTCATCAAGGGGCCAGCCCTGGCTATGGATGACGCGGCCGGGCACATGTTTGGCGGGATCGATGTCCCACAGTTCCTTGATGCCGATGCCATAGATTTGCGGCTGGCTGTCCTTGGCCAGTTCGAAATGGCGGATCAGCTGCTTCGACAGATGGCCGCGCACGCCTTCGGCGAAGAAGGTATATTTGGCATGGAGTTCGAGGCCTGGCGTCCAGGACGGCTTGCGGCTGCCATCGCGGGCGATGCCCATGTCCCCGGTGGCGACGCCCTTCACCGAACCATCGTCGTTCCACAGCACTTCGGCAGCAGCGAAGCCGGGAAAAATCTCGACGCCCAGCGCCTCGGCCTGGCCGGCGAGCCAGCGGCAGAGATTGCCGAGGCTGACCGTATAGGTGCCCTTGTTGTTCATGAACGGCGGCATCAGCCAGTGCGGGAATTCGCGCTTGCTGTCGGCGGTCAGGATCCAATGGTGGTTCTCGGTCACCGGCACCGTCATCGGGCTGTCGAGATCGCGCCAGTTCGGGATCAGCTCGTCGAGCGCGCGCGGATCGACGACGGCGCCGGACAGGATGTGCGCGCCGATCTCGGACCCCTTTTCGAGGATGCAGACCGAAAGTTCGAGACCGGCATCGGCCGCCGCCTGCTTGGCGCGGATCGCCGCGGCGAGGCCAGCGGGTCCACCGCCGACGATCACCAGATCATAGGGCATCGATTCACGTTCGCTCATGGTCTGCCTTTGCTGCTCCCCGAAAGCCGCCGGCGCAACGAACCGTCGCGGCTTTGCCATGTTTCACCAGATACGCATGGCGGCGATGGTTGACCAGTGGCGCCGGGGCCGCATGATCGCCCCGTGCTACAAACAGGGCAAATCGCGGCCGCAGGGCTGGACTGGTGGGTGATGGCGGGGCTCGACACGATCGTCGAGGACCAGCCGCGCCGCTGGCTGGCCGAGCCGATGGCGAGGCCGGCCGCGGCACCGGCGGTGCCGGCACCCGCGCCGGTGGCGCCGCGGGCAGCGGCGGTGATCCCGCTGCCCCGCGCGCCGGCGGTGGCAGCAACGCCCGAACTCGCCGGCATCGCCGATCTCGATACGCTGCTGGCGCGGCTGGCCATGGTGGATCACCCGCTCGCCAGGCCGGACCTGGCGCCACAGCTGCTGACCGGCGATATCGCCTCCGGCATCATCGTCATCGCCGACCAGCCCGATGCGGCGGACAGCCCGGCCGCCCGGCTGGCGACGCGGATGCTCGCGGCGATCGGCGCGCCGCCCCATGCCCGCGCCCATCTGCTGCCCTGGCCGACCGCCGGCGGTCGCCCGCCGCGCGACGAGGAAGTGGCGTTCTTCGCCCCCTGGCTGGCGCGGGCGCTGGAACTGGCGGCGCCGCGCCTGGTGCTGGCCTTTGGCGATCGCGCGGCGGCGCTGACCGGGGTCACCGGCGGCATCGCGCGGCTGCGCGGGCGATGGCTGACCCTGGGGCTGTCGCCGGCCGGCGACTCCCCGGCGCCCCTGCTGGCGACCTTCCATCCCCGCAGCCTGCTGACCCAGCCCGAGCTAAAGCGCCTGGCCTGGGCCGATCTGCAGAGCTTTGCCGAAAGACTCGAAGCCCGATGATCCGTTCGTGCCTGTTGCTCGCCATCGCCTCGCTGCCGGCTGTTGCCGCCGCGCAGGCCGGG
>JAIXZK010000414.1 GCA_027489695.1 Sphingomonadales bacterium | reverse complement strand
CGGCGTTGCTGGTGGAATAGAAGGAAGAATTACCGCCGGCGGCTGGGGCCGTGGGCCCCAGACCCCATTTCATTTGGCTTGTGCTATGCCGGCATGGTTGGTGCGCGCGATCAGCAAAATAGGGTCTGGGGCCCAAGGCCCCAGCCGCCGGAGGCAAACTTCCTACTTCGTCACCCGCGCCACCGGACAGGCGACTTTCACGAACGGATCGACGACGAAGGGATTGCCGGCGCCCAGTGCCCGCACCCGGAAATCGAAGCGGGCACCGCCCTGGGTGATGCTGCCGACGCCGCTCGCCGCCGTGCCAGCGGACTTGACGGCGGCTGCGCGCATCAGGCGGAACGCTGCCCAGGGGCCGGGCCAGGAGCGGACTTCAGGCGCCGTCGATCCGGTTTCGAAGGTAACAGTGGCGGTCCCCGGCCCCGGCCAGTCGAAGGTGCTCGGCACCGGCGTCTTGCCGTCGAAGGTCAGCGTCTGGTCGTCGATGCGCAGCGTCACCTTGGTGGCACCGGCCAGGGCGACCGGCTCGATCTGATAGGTCAGCCGCGGTGCCTGCGGATCGGCCGAGAAGAACAGCCGCGTCACCAGCGCCGCCGCCTGCAGGGCGCGGACATCGGCTTCGCCCAGGCCGATTTCCGCAGCGTTGGGCTGCGGCCGCCAATCGGGGCCAGTGGTATCGATATAGCCGGCGAGCTCCTTTTTCACGAACGTATCGAAGGCGCCGTCCGGCTTGAAGAAGCGGCTGAAATCGGCGAGCGCGATGTCGCTGGCCGATCCCGGCACCACCGGGAAGCCGCGCCCGACCACCGCCGAGCAGCTGTCGCCGAAGCTGGCACCGACCGCGCTCGAGAATTGCGCCGTGCGGGCGCCGCCGAGCGCGACATTGGCATCGCTGGCGACGCTGCGGACGAGCAGATTGGCCGGCGGCGGCATCTGCACCCCGGTCTGATCGAGCTGAGCGATCAGGGCGCGAACCTCCAGGCTGGCCGCCGAACCGCTTTCGCCGCCGCCGCCGGGCAGCACGGCGATGACGCCGAGCTTGTCAGCCAGCGCATTCATCTTCGTCAGCATGTCATCGATCTGCGCCGGCGCCTTGCCGTCGCCGACGAACATGCGCAGCGGCAGATATTCGCGCACCACGGCGTCGCGCGGATTGTCGGCCGACGGCCCCATGCCGGCGGCGCCCATCAACTGGCCGGCAAGCCCGCCGACCGCAGCACCGCCCTTGGGCGGCGTCATGTCGGTGGCACGCGCGATCGCCACCATCAGCGGCTTGATCGGCGTCAGCGGCCCTGCGCCATCGCGCAGGCGCTGGACATTGTCGGCAAGGTTGGTCGCCGGGCGCGGCTGGATCGACGCCAGATAGGCGCGCCAGCGGCCGAGGAACTCGTCGAAATACAGGCGTTCGAGATCGCGGCGCAGCGCCGCCATCTCGGCCGGGGTGCGGGTGCCGGCGGGGCCGGTATCGCCGACCACCCAGGTTTCCTCTTCAAGCAGCGCCGGGCCGCTGGCCAGCATCGGGACGAAGGTCTTGTCGTAACCGGTGCGCGTGAACAGCGCCGGCACGCCCGATCCGGGCGCAAAGGCACCGCTGCTGGCAAAGAAGATTTCCGGTCGCGGCCCGGCCTGGCTGCGCGCCGTCCACATGGCTTCCTCGCCGGTGGTCGCCTTGCTCTTCAACCGGCCGTAGACGCGCACCGCCGCCGGCTGCGCCCGCAGCACCAGCTGCGCCTGGGTGATGCGCGCCGCATCGACGGCGATGGGGCGGAAATTGTCATCCTCGAGCAGCGCCGCGGTGTGGCGTGCGACCGCCGTCGCCTCGACCTCGCTCGACGATTGCGCCGCCCAGGCCGGCTGCGCCCAGCCGAGCAGATGCTCCTTGAGCAGCGGGCCCTTGCCGCCGAGCACGAGATAGGATTTCAGATCGTCGTAGAGCAGCGCCGGCGCGCCGGCGTCGCTGGCCAGCCGGTCCTCGGCGAGGCTGCCGAGCAACGGCAACAGCCGGCGTTGCAGGTCGCGGCCGTAGATGGCGCCGATTTCGCGAGTCAGCCGGCTGGCCTGGCCGAGGCCGAGGGCGAAGTCGCTGGCTTCGTCGGCCTGTTTGGTCGCATCGCCGAGCACGTCGAGCGCTGCCAGATCCTCGCCGGGGCTGGCGGTGCCGCCGCGGCTGTTGCCGGCCGCCTCGGCGTAGCGCGAGGCGGTGGCATAGACGGTCTGGATGATCTCCGAATTACGGAAATAGCCCCAGGTCCAGACGCCGAGCGCCGCGACCAGCGCGACGACGCTGGCGGCAACCGCACCCAGATAGCGCTGCCGGGCGCGCTTTTCGGCGGCGACATTGCGGCCGGCAAGGCCGCTTTCCGGGAAGACGAGGTCGGAGAAAAAGCGCTTCAGGAAATAGCTGCGGCCGCGGCCGACGGCATCGGCGGAGGCGGCGGGCGGCATGCCGACGCTGAGCAGGATGCGATCGACCGGGCTGCCGCTCTGGATGGCGGACGCCATATAGGCGCCGCGCAGCCGCGCCGGCTTGTCGAAGCGGCTTTCCTGGGTCAGCGCCGCCAGCAGCGCCGCGATCGGCGCGCGCAGCGAGGCAAGTTGCGCCGGGAAGGCGGCGATCTGGGCGCGCCGGGCAATGTCCGGCTCGTTCTG
>JAIXZK010000034.1 GCA_027489695.1 Sphingomonadales bacterium | reverse complement strand
AGCACCATCGGCGTGCCGAGCCGGCGCAGTTCCAACACGAAGCGCAGATGGTTGCGCAAATTGGTGGCATCGGCGACGGCGATGATGGCATCGAGGCGCTTCTCGCCGGCAAGATGCCCAAGCACGGCGTCGCGGGTCACCGCCTCGTCGGGGGAGCGCGGCGTCAGGCTGTAGGTGCCGGGCAGGTCGATCAGTTCGGCGGCGGCGCCGCCGGGCAGTGGCAGGCGGCCGGCCTTGCGCTCGACGGTGACGCCGGGATAATTGCCGACCTTCTGGCGGCTGCCGGTCAAGGCATTGAACAGGCTGGTCTTGCCGGCATTGGGGTTGCCGACCAGCGCGACGACCGGCGCCAGTTTCACCGGGAAGATCGGCGGCGCGTTCACCGGATCATGCCGCCGGAGCCGGCGGGACCGGCGCTACCTCGATCAGCGCCGCCATGGCGCAGCGCAACGCCACCACCATGTTGCCAACTCGCACCGCCAGCGGATCGCCACCGAACGGCGCCCGGTGCAGCAGCTCCACGTCGACACCTTCGTCAAAGCCGAGTTCGTGCAGTCGGCTCGCCGTCACCGGGTCGAGCCCGGCGCGGTCGATCGCCGCGATAATGGCGGTCTGGCCCGGCAAGAGTGCCGCCAATCCGGTGAAATCAGCCATGCGGCAGGAGTTTCCAAGGCAGGATATTGCGAACCATTATCACGAAGGGGCGGTGCTTGCCAGTGGCCTGTACGGCGCGACCGCCGACCTCGTTGATCAGCATCAATGCACCGCGCCGCGAATCGATGGCAAGCCAGCATGTCGACCGGGGGGCGGCTGAGGAGCCTCCCCGTGCGCACGCTCACCACCCTGCTGCTCCTGGCCACAGCCGCCCCGGCGGCCGGCGCGATATTGCTCGACACCGGCATGCAGGCCCAGGTCATTTCCCTGCGAGCCAGCACCGACGAACATTTCGATTGCAGCGCTCCTGGTCCCTGCGAACAGGATTACGAGATCTACCGGCAGACCGCGAGCCGCATAACGCTGCCGCACGGCGGCCTGGTAACCGCCCTGACCGTTGCCGGTACCGATGCCGAAAGCGGCTACATCGCGATCTACCGGGATTCCTACGGCCGCTTGCGTGCCGATGACGCGCATCGGCTGTGGCAGGCGAGCACCGGCAGCTTCGCCAGCGAAACCGATCTGGGCCCCGATGGCGTCGGCCATTCGCCGTTTCCGGTTTGGCAACGCCGCTTTGACGTCCCGGGGCTGGAAATCAGCGCTGGCGACTATTGGATCATGCTTTGGACACCCTTCCCGACCTTCGGCAGCCAATTGACCCTGCGCGCCGGGAACATGATCGGCACCATTGCCGATCGCCGCGTCGCCGGGAATGCCGGGGCGCCGGGCGGATGGTTCTATTCGCCGGGGCCGCAGGTCGGCATCCGTCTCGATGCTTCGCGGATCGATCCCGGCGGACCGGCCGTGCCGGAGCCGGCGACCTGGGCCATGCTGGCGCTGGGCCTGGGCCTGGCCGGCAGCGCGCTGCGCCGCCGCCGCGCAAGGGCGGATCAGACCGCCGGATAGCGCAGGCGGCCGAGGAAGCGCGCCGGATCGGGCAGCCGGTCGGTAACGCGGCGCAGCCCGGCCTTGGCCTTTTCGATGCGCATCACATCGTCGATGCGGCGATCGAGAAAGGCGCCGGTGGCGGCAAAACCCTCCGAATCATCATCGAGCCAATAAAGCAGCGTCGCCGAATAGACCGCCGAAAGGATGGCGCGCTTCGAATAATGGTTGAAATCGGTGGCGGTATCGCCGGCGGCGCGCCACATCGCATCGGCGCTGCGCCACAAGGTGCTGGCGGCGAGCGGGGCATGCTGCGGCATGGCCAGCACAGCCAGCGCGCGGCGTACCGCCTCGCGGTCCATGGCGGCGGCTTCGAGGCGGCTCCAGACGGCAAGCCGGATGCGCTGGCGGACCTTCAACGGGCCCGCGGCAGCGAGCGCATCGGCCATCAGCGCGTCGGCGCGCAGGATCCAGGCATCGACCATAGCCGCGGCATCGGGCAGGGCGAGCGCCGCAATATCGCGGTCGATGCCCTCGGCATCGGCGGCGGCGTCGCGCGCCGCGGCGCTCCAGCCATCGAAGGGCACATGCGGCAGCATGGCGGCGGCGAGGCGCGGGCGCAGCGCCGCGAGCGGAACATCTTCGGACGGCAGGGTTTCGGTCATGGTACCAGTCTAGCCGCTTGCGGCATCGGCCTCCAGCGCCACGATTGCCGCAAGCGGGGGGCAGGCGAGCGCGCATCGCCGGCGCTTGTTTCCACAGGGCCGCTCTGCTATGCGCCCCCTTCGCTCCGACAGGCTCGCTTGCCGGAATCGCCCCTATTTGGACAAGCGTCCCGGCTGTGCCAGCCGCGACGGCGTGAATTGGAGAGAACGGCTGCATGCAAATCGTGGTTCGCGACAACAATGTCGATCAGGCGCTGCGCGCGCTCAAGAAGAAGCTGCAGCGCGAGGGCGTCTACCGCGAGATGAAGCTCCGTCGTCACTATGAAAAGCCGAGCGAAAAGCGCGCTCGCGAAAAGGCCGCCGCGATCCGCCGCGCCCGCAAGCTCGAGCGCAAGCGCGCCGAGCGTGATGGAATGAAGTAAGAATTCTAAAAGGATAGCCGTGATGGCGAGTGACATTTCCGCGCCGCGCAAGAGCGGCGTGGCTCCTTGGCTCGCCGGCGGCGCGCTGATCCTCGCCATCGTCGGCGTCACCGTTTGGGCGGGCACGCAGACCCAGGTCGCCGCCGTCCGCCAGGACGACATGCGCTACCTCGCCGACAATGGCAAAAAGCCCGGCGTCACCACCACCGCCACCGGCCTGCAGTATAATGTGCTGCGCCAGGGCAGCGGGCCGAAGCCGGCGCGCGACGATCTCGTGCTCGTCCATTACGAAGGCAAGCTGGTCGACGGCACCGTCTTCGATTCGAGCTACAGCCGCGGACAACCGGCGGCTTTCCCGCTCGATCAGGTGATTCCCGGCTGGACCGAAGGCGTCCAGCTGATGGCGGTCGGCTCCAAATATCATTTCGTCGTGCCGCCGCAGCTCGGCTATGGCGCCAAGGGTGCCGGCGGCGTCATCCCGCCGGGCGCCGTCCTGCAGTTCGACGTCGAATTGCTGGCGGTGAAGCCGAAGTAAGACGGGGCTTCGTCGATCGCGATCGGCAAGGGGGCTGGGGAGACTGAGGCCCCGGCCGCCAGCGGATCAGTCCGACTGCTTGTTCAGACCGATCAGCCAGCGATCGCGCAGCGCGCCAGGCCAGGTCAGCGGGTTCCAGCTCGCTGAACCGTCGAGCGAATGGGTGATGAATTCCGCCCGGCCGACCAGATTCTCGATCGGCAGCATGCCGAGCCCGCCTTCGACCGGATCGAAGCGGCTATCCTCGCTGTTGTCGCGATTGTCGCCCATCAGGAAGATATGGCCTTCGGGCACCACCATCGGCGGCGTATTGTCCTTTGGCATCATGCCGAGATCGAGGACCAGATAGCTGCGCCCTGACGGCAGCGTCTCGCGATAGGTCGGCAGGCGGCAGACGTCGCGACCCTGCTCGTCGGTGCCGCGATACTGGGCGTCGATCGGCGTCAGGCAGTCGTTGTTCGGCGATACCGGGATCAACGTGTCGGCAACGCGCACCTTGGGCACCGGCTTGCCGTTCAGCCACAGCTGGCCATCTCGCATCTGCACGCTGTCACCGGGCAAGCCGATGACGCGCTTGATCCAGTCGTCCTTGTTCGCCGGCGATTTGATGACGGCGATATCGCCGCGCGCCGGCAGACTGCCAAACAGGCGGCCCGGCATTTCCGGCAGCACGTTCAGCGACGGCGACAGATAGGAATAGCCATAGGGGAACTTCGACACGATCAGCCGGTCGCCGACGAGCAGCGTCGGCAGCATCGATCCCGACGGGATGAAGAAGGGCTTGGCGACGAAACTGTGGACGGCGAGCACGGCAAGCACGAGCAGGAACAGCTGCCACGCCTCATAGGCCCAGTTCGTCGGCTTCTTGACGGCGGCAGCGCCGGCGGCCTTGCTCATGATGCTGTCTTCACCCTTGTTGCGGGGATGCGGTAATCAGCACGATCGCCTGCGCCCATGGCTGGTCGTCGGTGATCGTCAGATGAATGGCCGCCGTGTAGCCCGGCGGGGTGAGTTGCGCCAGCCTTGCCGCGGCGCCACCGACCAGCGCCATCGTCGGCGCGCCCGAAGGCAGATTGACCACCCCCATGTCACGCATGAAGACGCCGTCGCGAAAGCCGGTACCCAGCGCCTTGGAGCATGCCTCCTTGGCGGCAAAGCGCTTGGCATAGGTGGCGGCGCGGGTCAGCGTCCGCCGCTCGGCCTTGGCGCGCTCGATGTCCGTGAAGACGCGATTGAGGAAACGATCACCGAAACGGGCGATCGAGTTCTCGATGCGCGTGATGTTGCACAGGTCCGAGCCGAGCCCGAGCACGACGAGGCCGGGGGGGATGTTCATGCGGCGCGGGCGGCGTCCATGGCGGCGCGCATGCGGCGGATGGCGGCATCGAGGCCGGTGAACACCGCTTCGCCGATCAGGAAATGGCCGATATTGAGCTCGGCGATCTCGGGGATCGCCGCGACGGGGGCGACATTGTCGAAGGTCAGGCCGTGCCCGGCGTGGATTTCAAGGCCGAGCGAGGCGCCGTAGGTGGCAGCAGTGCGCAGGCGGTCGAGCTCGACAGCGACCGCATCGCCCGTGGCATGGGCATAGGGGCCGGTGTGCAGTTCCACCACCGGCGCGCCCAGTTGCGCCGCGGCGTCGAGCTGCCGGGCTTCCGGCGCGATGAACAGGCTGACCCGGCAGCCGGCGTCGCGCAGCCGGGCGACGATCGGCGCCAGCACATTGTGCTGCCCGGCGGCGTCGAGCCCGCCTTCGGTGGTACGCTCGGCGCGGCGTTCGGGAACGATGCAGGCAGCATGCGGGCGATGGCGCAGCGCGATCGCGAGCATCTCGTCGGTCGCCGCCATTTCGAGGTTGAGCGGCAGCGAGATCGAACCGATCAGGCGGTCGAGGTCGTCATCGGTGATGTGGCGGCGGTCCTCGCGCAGATGCGCGGTGATGCCATCGGCGCCGGCTTCGGCGGCGACGAGCGCGGCCCGCAGCGGGTCGGGATGCTCGCCGCCGCGGGCGTTGCGGATAGTGGCGACGTGATCGATGTTGACGCCGAGGCGGAGGTGCGTGGTCATGCCGGGCACGCCGCCGCCGCCAGCAGATCGTGGCTCAGCCCCTTGCCCTGCCAGATCTCGCCGAAATCGGTTTCACCGCGATTGGTGAAGGCGATCAGCACGATGTGCTTGTCGGGCAGAATGAGGTTGCGCACCTGGACACCGCCGATGGCGCCGCGCCGTTCGACAATCTTCACCGGTCCGGCGCAGCCCTTCAGGGGAACGGTGAAGACCCATTGGCCGAGCGCCGCATAGCCGAGTTTCGGCTGGCCATCCCACATTGTCGCCAGCGCCGCCGCCGACAGCAACCGACCGCCCATCAGCGCCTCGTCGAAGCGCCACAGGTCGCGCGCGGTGCCGGTCAGCGCGCCTGCGGCGCCGAAGGCCGGCAGATTGATGGTGGTTTCGGCCTTGCCGCCGTCGAAACCGCCAAGCGGCAGCGCACCGGCGGGCGCGAGCGCAATACCGGTGGCGCCAACGGGCGCTGCGATCCGCGTTGCCACCAGCCGCGCGAAAGGCTCGCCGGTCACGGCTTCGAGCAGACGGCCGGCGAGCATGTAATCGCAATTGTTATAGCGGAAGCTCGCGCCGGGCTGGTCGCGCACCGGGCCGGCGCAGATGCCGTCCAGGGCATCATAGCTGCCCCTGAAGGCAGGGGTATAGGCCGTGACATCGTCATTGGGGTCGGGCAGTCCGGATTCGTGACGCAGCAACTGGCGGACAGTGATGCTGGCGCCGGTCGGCCCCTTGAAGGCCGGCAGATAGCGAGTCAGCGGGGCATCGAGGTCGAGCTTGCCGAGCGTCACCTGCTGCATGACCAGCGTCGCCGTCAGCTGCTTGCTGACCGACGCAAAACGCCAGCGTCCATAGCCGGTAAAGGGCGCCGTACCGCCAGGCTTGCGGCTGCCGAAACCCCGCTGGAGAACGACGTCGCCATCGCGGGCCAGCAGGAGTTCGCCTTGGAAATTCGCCGCCTCGGCAACGATCTCGACCGGCGTCGGCGGCAGGACAAGGTCAAGCGCGATCATGCCGCCCGGCTCCCCGG
This sequence comes from Sphingomonadales bacterium, assembly GCA_027489695.1. GTDB lineage: Bacteria > Pseudomonadota > Alphaproteobacteria > Sphingomonadales > Sphingomonadaceae > Sandarakinorhabdus. Next base: position 2,452 of record JAIXZK010000034.1, on the reverse strand, counting down.
CTTGATCGCCGGAATCGCCGCCAGTTCCGGCGGCAACGCATCGGCGGCATAGCTCGGCACGTCGAGGCGAATGAGCGGCGTGAACGGCACCCCCAGGTCGGCGCTACCCCCCGAACGATCGACCAGCGAGGCGGCATGGATCACATCACCGCCGGCGGCGCGCACCGCGGCGATCGCCTCGCGGCTCGACAGCCCGGTGGTCACCACATCTTCCATCAGCAGTACCTTCTGGCCGGGTTCGAGGCGGAAACCGCGGCGCAGTTCGAAAGTCCCCGTCGGGCGCTCGACGAACATCGAAAGTACGCCGAGCGCCCGCGCCAGTTCATGGCCGCAGATCAGCCCGCCCATCGCCGGGGCGATCACCACGTCGACCTGCGCGCGGACCGCCTCGGGCAGCTTCGCCGCCAGTGCCTCGGCCAGCCGCGCCGCCCGCGCCGGGTCCATCAGGACGCGGGCGCATTGCAGATAGCGCGAGGACCGCAGCCCCGAGGAGAGAATGAAATGCCCTTCGAGCAGGGCCTCGGCAGCGCGGAATTCCGCCAGAACATCGTCATCGGTCATGGCGATGGCCTAGCAGAGCCGACGCGGTGCCGAAACGCCCCTATTGTCCCACCTCGGTGAAGACGAATTCATGCTGGGCGTCGCGGGTGATCAGCACGCGCTTGCCGTCCCGGGTCGCGACGACGAAATCGACGCCGGCCACGCCGGGATCGATGGTGACGAAGCTCAATGTGCCATCGAGGTTCTTGCGCGTCGCCATCTCGCTGGCCATCGAGGTGAAACGGAACTTGAGCTTGCCGCCTTCGCGCAGCACCGCCAGCGGCCCGAGATCCGGGCTGCGATAGGCCGCCGCCAGGCCGGCGACGGCGCCGGCATCGGCGGGCAGCACGATCTTCGAACGGAATTCGGCGCGTTCGGCGGCGATGCGCTTCACCGTCGCCGCCATGTCGGCCTCGGCCTCGGGCTTGCCATCATAGAGCAGCTCGACCATCCGGCGCAGCAGCGGCCCGCGCAGCGTCGCGCCATCATCACCGCTGGTCAGGATGACGGCACCGACCTGCGCGTCCGGCAGCCACATCATGTCGCTGTGATAGCCGAGCAGATCGCCGCCGTGCTTGATGACCTTGACGCCCCAGCGGCTGTCTTCCTGCAAGCCCATGCCGTACCATTGATCCTCGCCAACGGGCACGCCGCGCGCCCGGCGCTCGAACAGGTTCTTCTCCGAAATCAGCCGCTTGCCATCGGGCGTCACGCCGCCGGCCAGTTCGAAGCCGACATAGCGGATAAGGTCGTGCGGCGACGACCAGGCGCCGCCGGCGGGGCGCGACATGCTGAAGGCGCGGTTGAGGTCCATCGAGGCGATGCGGACATTGCCATCGACATCATAGGCATGGGGCGACGCATGTTCGGCGGCGAAAGCGGCATCGATCGACAGCGTCGAATCGGCCATGCCGAGCGGATCGAAGATCTCGGTCTGCACCGCCTTGTCGAAGGCGGCGCCGACTTCCATGCCGGGGTAGATCAGGCTGCCGGCAATATAACCCGCCGCCGAGGCCATCAGATTGTTGTACTGGAACACCTCGCCGAAACCGCTGGTCGGCTCGGTCAGCGACAGCTGGCGGAAGGTGTCGCTGGCCGGCGTCGTCGGCGAGGACGCGAAGATCAGCTCATAATCCTTGCGCGGCAGCCCGGTGCAGGCACAGACGAGGTGGCGGATGCGGGTCTTCGCCGTCGTCGCGTCGCTGCCGAGGCGGAAGCTCGGATAATCCTTGGTCACGACATCGTCCCAGCCGATGCGGCCCTGGTCGACCAGCTTGGCGAGCAGCATCGTCGCCATCGACTTGGTGTTCGACGCGATCATGAAGCGGGTGTGCGCCGTCACCGGTTCGGGCTTGCCGAGTTCGCGCACGCCAAGGCCGCCTTCCCAGACCACCTTGCCCTTTTCGATGAAGGCAAGGCCGACCCCGGGCACGCCGACCTGCGGCATGTACTTGGCGATGAACGCCTTCAACTGCTCGACCTTGGCCATGTCGAGCGGCTGCGCCGTCTTGCCGGCAAAGCTTTCCCGCGAATAGCCGGCCGGGCGCAGGCTGGCGACGACCAGGCCGATGGCAGCGCCGCGCTTTTCGGCGGTCATCTCGGTGCCGTCGAGGATCGCCACCGTCCAGGCCGTGCCGCGGCGATAGGCGATCGCCTGCACGGCACGCCGGGCATTGGGCGGCGTGTCATAATCGACGACGGCGCGTTCTTCCCAGCCGGTCTTGGCAGCACGCGGCGTCACCAGCTTGAAGGGCGGCGCGGCGACCCCATAGGCCATCCAGGCTGCCGCCGCGGCGGCCTTGGCATCCGCCGCGGCGCCGACTTCGACAACGACAAGGCGCGTGTCGCTTTCGGGCGGCGCGACCAGGCTGGCCTTGCCCCTGGGCGTCAGCTCCCAGGCGGTCGGCACGGT
>JAIXZK010000318.1 GCA_027489695.1 Sphingomonadales bacterium | reverse complement strand
TTGTGGATGGCGAGCGCGTCCATCGCGCTGCCCCAGGCCGCGATACCGCTGGCCAGCGCCGCCGCGAGTGCTGCCTCCCCTTCCCCGGCCACGCCTGGAGCCGGCATCAATCCGCCAGGGCCTTTGGCGACCATGGCCAGCGCGCGCTGCGCCAGATTGCCGATGCCGTTCGCCAGATCGGCGTTGCAGCGTTCGATGATGGCTTCATCAGAATAGCTGCCGTCATCGCCAAAGGCGACGTCGCGGCACAGGAACCAGCGCAGCCGATCGACGCCGAACACACTCGCCATTTCCGCCGGATCAACGACATTGCCGACCGATTTCGACATCTTCTCGCCGCGGTTGAGCACGAAGCCATGGCCGAAGACCGTTTTCGGCAGCGCCAGGCCCGCCGAAAGGAGGAACGCCGGCCAATAGACGGTGTGGAATCGCACCACATCCTTGCCGACGACATGCAGATCCGCCGGCCACCATTCGCCTTCCAGCCCGCCGGCGCCGGTCAGATAATTGGCCAGCGCATCGACCCAGACATACATGACATGGCCGGGCGATCCCGGCACCGGCACGCCCCAATCGAAACTGGTGCGTGACATCGAAAGATCGCGCAGCCCCTGCGCCACAAAGGCGCGCATCTCGTTGCGCCGGCTCGCCGGCTGGATGAATTCCGGATGCTCGTCGTAGAGCGCCAGCAGCCGCTCGCCATAGGCCGAAAGCCGGAAGAACCAGCTCTCCTCGACGGTCCATTCAACCGGCGTGCCCTGTGGCGACAGCTTGACGATGGCGCCGCTGGCGTCCTCCCCGGCGACAAGCTCGCTCTCGTCATAATAGGCTTCGTCGCGAACCGAATACCAACCTTCGTAGCGGTCGAGATAGAGGTCGCCATTCGCTGCCATCCGCTGCCAGAGCTGCTGGCACAGCGCCTTGTGGTCATCATCGGTGGTGCGGATGAAGCGATCGAAACTGATGCCCAGCTGCGCATCCATCGCCTGGAACGGCGCCACCATGCGATCGACATAGGCGCGCGGCTCGATATCCTCGGCGCGCGCCGCCTGGGCGATCTTCAGGCCATGCTCGTCGGTGCCAGTCAGGAAGCGCACCGCATCGCCGTTCAGCCGGCGATAACGCGCGATGACGTCGGTGGCGATCACCTCATAGGCATGGCCCATGTGCGGCCGGCCATTGGGATAGGCGATGGCAGTGGTGATGTAGAAACGACCGGTCATGGTGCGGTGCAATGCGGGAGTTTGGCGCGCCGTGCAACCGGGTCGCGGCGACGCTGGCGAATGGATCGATTTTCTCGTTCACAGCCTGCCCGGATCGTCGCGCTATTTTCCATATTTTACGGATTCGCGGTTTTTCAGCCTTGGCCTTGGGCTTCCGACAAGTTCCGTTATCGATTTTCGCGATGAGACAGAGCCAGTTGCTTCGCTTGTAACAGGAAATGCCAGTGTAGGAAAATCGCGAGCCTTGGATAACGCGACAGCGTACCTCCGGCGGCTCGGGCCTCAGGGTCCGGACCCCATTCTTTTGCTTGGCGTTTCCCTCATCAATTGGTCGGCGGCACCTGCGGGTCGGTCGCTTGCGGCCCCACCCCCGGCCGCCGGCAGCCATTCCTCCTACCCCTGCCCCGCCATCAGCGAGGCAATCTCGAACACCACTGCCTGCGGGTCGAGCGACAGCGGCCCGGCGCCGCCGGCGAGGCGGGTAGCGGCCTCCCAGGCGGCAATGGCACGGGCACGGGCTGGGCCTTCGAGCCGCGCCGCCTCCGCGGCGAGCATCGCCGGGGCGAGATCGAGAAAGGCGTCGTACCGCGGCGCCGCCGCCTTGCCGGACAGGCCGCGCGCCAGTGCCAGCGCCCGGTGCGGCGCTTCGGCGGGCACCGCGCGCAGCATGGCGGCAAGGTCGCGTTCCAGCGCGCCGATGCCGCTATCGGCGAAGCGCAGTGCCCGGCCGGGGGCGCCGGCGGCGAGGCGGACCAGCGTGTCGCGATCGGCATCATCGAGGTCATCGGCTTCGCGCGCCAGGATGCGATCGACCTGGGCGTCGGTCAGCCGGGCGAAGCGCAAGGTGCGGCAGCGCGATCGGATCGTAGGCAGCAACCGGCCCGGCGCGTGGCTGACAAGCAGGAACAATGTCTTGTCATGCGGTTCTTCAAGTGTCTTGAGAAGGGCGTTGGCGGCCTGGGGGTTCAGTTCATCGGCGCTGTCGACGATGATCACCCGCCAGTCGGACAGCGATGGGCGCTGTTGCAGCACCGGCTGCAGGGCGCGCACTTCGTCGATGGTGATGACGGCGCGCAGATTTCCCTTGTCGTTGACGCTGCGTTCGAGGCGGCGGAAATCGGGGTGCGCGCCCGACGCCAGCAGCGCTTCGGCCTGGCTGCCGGCGGCGCCGTCAAAGCCGTCGCCCGGCGGCCGTCCGGCGAGCAGCCAGGTCGCGGCGTGGCGGGCGAACAGCGCCTTGCCGAGGCCCTGCGCGCCGGTCAGCAGCCAGGCATGGTGCGGCCGGCCGTCGGCGAAGCTCGCCTTGAAAGCGGCGACGGCGGCGTCATGGCCGATCATGGCGCGTCTGGGTCAGTGCCTGTGGCCCCACCCCCACCCGGGCCGCGCCAAGAGGCGCGTCTCTCGTCTCTCCCCTCGAGGGGGAGGAGAAGGGCGGCGATGGCCGCTGCGAGCGTTTCGACGGGCTGGGTGGCGTCGAAGCCATGGCAGCGCTGTGGTTCGCGCGCCGGCAGCGCCGCGAAGAACGCTGCCAGCCTCGTGTGAAAACCAGCCTCATGGCCCTCAAAGCGCGCCTCGCCGCCACCGCGCGCGCCGGCGCGGGCGAGGCCGGCGGCGGGATCGAGCGTCAGCACCACCGTCATATCCGGCCAGACATCGTCGCAGGCAAGCCGATGCAGCGCCAGCAAATCGGCATCGGCAAGGCCCTTGCCGGCGCCCTGATAGGCACGCGTCGAATCGACGAAGCGATCGCAGATCACGGTGGCACCGCGCGCCAGCGCCGGGCGGATGACGCGGGCGAGGTGATCGGCGCGGGCGGCGTTGACCAGGCAGGCCTCGCTCCACGCGCTCCAGCGGTCGGTGGCGCCAGTGACGAGCAGGCCACGGATTGCTTCGGCGCCGGGCGTGCCACCCGGTTCCCGTGTCAATACAACATCATGGCCGGCGTTCTTCAACCGTTCCGCGAGCAGCCGCGCCTGGGTCGACTTGCCGCTGCCCTCGCCGCCTTCAA
>JAIXZK010000338.1 GCA_027489695.1 Sphingomonadales bacterium | reverse complement strand
CCGGTCAAATGGTTCGATCCGGTGCGCGGCTATGGCTTCATGGTGCCCGCCAATGGCGAAGGCAGCGATGTGCTGGTGCACTTCACCGTGGTGCGCGAGACCGGCCGCCGCACGCTGCCGGAAGGTGCGACGCTGACATGCAGCGTGGTGGCGCGGGAACGCGGCCGCCAGGCTCGGCGTATCCTGTCGCTCGATCTGTCGACGGCGATCGGTCCCGATCCCGAAACCGCGGCGCAGCGGGCATCGGATCGGGTCGATCCGCAGGCGATGATCGCGGCTGCCGGCAGTTTCGAGGATGTCACGGTCAAATGGTTCAACCGCCTGAAAGGCTATGGCTTTGTTGTCCGCCCCGGATCGGCGGAGGATATCTTCATCCATATGGAGACGGTGCGCCGCGCCGGCATGATGGAGCTGGAGCCCGGCCAGGCGCTGCGGGTGCGGGTGGCGCCGGGCCACAAGGGGCCGCTGGCGGTGCTGATCGAAATCGCCGGCGACAGCGCGTGACCATCGGCTTGCGGGCGCTGCTGCTCGCCGCGGCCCTGGCCGTCACCGCCCCGGCGCTGGCGGCCTGCCCCAATGCCGGGCTGAAGACCGAGACGGCGACGCTGGTCACCGCGCGTGGGCAGCACAAGGTGACGCTGGAGATCGCCGCCAGCCCCGATGAACAGCAATGCGGGATGATGTATCGCGAGGCGGCACCGCGCGGCACCGGCATGATCTTTCCGTTCGACGCACCGCGGCCGGCGAGTTTCTGGATGAAGAACACGCCGGTGGCGCTCGACATCATCTTCGTCGGCCCCGATGACCGGGTGGTCAGCATCGGCAATGGCGTGCCGTTTTCGCGCGATCTCGTCGATTCGGGCGGGGTCACCGCCTATGTCGTCGAACTGGCGCGCGGCGAGGCGGCGCGCATCGGCCTGGCGCCCGGCGATCGGGTGATCCGGCCGCGCCGGCGCTGATCCGCGACGGTAGCATTGCTGCCCACCCTTGCGCCGAAAGCGATCCTGTGGCGTTAGGGCGCCATGGGTTTGTTCTCGAACATCTTCACCTGGTGGCACGGGCCCGGCATGGGAACCTGGCTGTTCACCCGTCGTAACGGCAGCGAAGTCGGCCGCGATGAGCAGGGCAATGTCTATTACCGGCAAGGGGCGGGCAAGACCCAGCGTCGCTGGGTAATCTACAATGGTGTGCCCGAGGCCAGCCGCATCCCGCCCGACTGGCATTTGTGGATCCACAAGACCATCGATGTGCCGCCGTCGGAACAGCCGCTGGCGCCGCGCATCTGGGAAAAGCCGTGGAGCCCCAATCCGACCGGCACGCCCGCCGCCATCATGCCGTCAGGCGCGCTCGCCCGCGGCGGCCAGCGGGCGAAGGCGACGGGAGACTATCGCGCCTGGACGCCCGACGGCGACGCCTGAGGCCCGGCGATGCGCGGCCTGATCAAGGACAATGTCGTCGAAGCGCTGATCGGGCTGGTCGTCGTGCTGCTCGCCGCGGGCTTCATCGGCTTTGCCTGGGATCGCACCCAGGCCGGCAGCGGCACGGGCGGCTATGAACTGACGGCGCGCTTCCCCAATGTCACCGGGATCACGCCGGGCACCGATGTCCGCCTCGCCGGCATCCGCGTCGGCAAGGTGACGAGCCAGAGCCTCGATCCGGCGAGTTACGAGGCGGTGCTGCGGCTGACCATCGATCCGGCGTTGCGCCTGCCGGTTGATTCATCGGCGGCAATTACCTCCGAAGGCGTGCTCGGCGGCTCGTTCATCGCGCTGACGCCGGGGGCCGAGACGGTGATGCTGAAGCCGGGCGGCGAGATCGTCGAGACGTCGGGTTCGGCCGATCTGATGGGGCTGATCGGGTCGTTCATCAATCGCTCGGGGGACAGCAAATCGGCGGAACCCGTGCCGGTACCGGCAACGCCCGCGCCGGCGCCGCCGGCACCGCAACCGTGAAGGCGATCGCCGGGGGGCTGGCGCTGCTGCTCGCCGCGGCCGTATCGGCGCAGGAGGCGGCGCCGGTGACGCCCGCTGCTCCGCCCGCTGCTGCGCCGCCTGCCGTGCCGTCGCCTGCCGTGCCGTCGCCTGCCGCGCCGTCGTCAGCAACGCCACCGGCCGTGAAGCCGAAAGTTCCGCCAGCCACCGCCACTCCCAACGCCCAGCGCGATGTCGTCATTGGTGCGCTCGACAAGCGCACCGGCGAGACGCGAAGCTTCACCGGCCGGCCGGGGCAATACTTCATCTTCAAGGGGTTGCGGGTGACGGTGCGCGCCTGCGAAGCGACGCCACCCTGGGAAGCGCCGCTGACTGGCGCCTTCCTGCTGATCGACGAAGCGCTGCTGCGCGGCGGCATGCGGCGGGTGTTCTCGGGCTGGATGTTCAAGGAAAGCCCGTCACTGCATCCGCTGGAGCACCCGCGTTACGATATCTGGGTCAAGAGCTGCGCGATGCGCTTTCCCGACAGCGGGCCGGATACGGTGGTGGTCGGCCGCCCGGCCGGCGCCGCCGCGTCGGCACCATCCAGCGCGAAGAAATCGCCATCGACGTCGAGTGCCTCGCCCAGCATGCCGCGATAGGCGCGGGCGCTGACTTCGACAGCGCCGAAGCTGGCGAGATGGCCGGTGAGGAATTGCGTGTCGAGCAGGGTGAAACCGCCGACGCGCAGCCGCGCGACCAGCGCCGCCAGCGCCGCCTTGGAACCATCGGTGACGCGGGTGAACATCGATTCGCCGAAAAACGCGCCGCCGAGCCGGACGCCGTAGAGGCCGCCGCCGAGGCTGCCGTCCGCCGCCCAGGCTTCGATCGAATGGGCATGGCCGATGCGATTGAGGTCGCGATAGGCGTCGGCGATCAGCGGGTTGATCCAGGTTTCGCTGCGCCCCGGGGCCGGTTCGGCGCAGGCGGCGAGCACACGATCGAACGCCGCGTCGACAGTGAAGGTGAAGCGCTCCTGGCGCAGGGTGCGGGCCAGCGAGCGCGACAGGTGAAAACCATCCAGGGGCAGCACGCCGCGGCGGCGCGGTTCGACCCAGAAGACTTCCTCGCTGTCGGCGCGTTCGGCCATCGGAAAAATGCCGCTGGCATAGGCGCGCAGCAGCACATCGGGTTCGAGGCGCCGGGCCAGCGGGCGGGTCATGGCGGCGCAGGATGCCGCGACGGGAGAGAAAGGCAAGTCCCGCCGGCCGCCCGGTCGCGCTCCGGAAGCGTCAACCGGCCGCCCGCTTTGCCAGCCAGCGTTCCAGCCATTTGATCGAATATTCGCCGTCGATAAATTCCGGGTCTTCAATCAGCGCCTGGTGCAGCGGGATCGTCGTCTTCGGGCCATGGATGACGAACTCTTCGAGCGCGCGGCGCAGGCGCATCAGCGCGTCGTTGCGGTTGGCGCCGTAGACGATCAGCTTGGCGATCAGCGAATCATAATAGGGCGGGATGCGATAGCCGTCATAGAGCGCGCTATCGACGCGCACGTGCAGGCCGCCCGGTGCGTGGAAATCGGTGACACGGCCCGGCGAGGGCGAGAAGGTCGCGGGATCTTCCGCATTGATCCGGCATTCGATGGCATGGCCTTCAAAGCGGATCTGTTCCTGCGTCACGGAAAGCGGCAGGCCGGCGGCGACGCGGATCTGTTCGCGCACCAGGTCGATGCCGGTCACCGCTTCGGTAACCGGATGTTCGACCTGCAGGCGGGTGTTCATCTCGATGAAGTAGAATTTCCCGTCCTCGTAGAGGAACTCCATCGTGCCGGCGCCGCGATACTTGAGCTTGGCAACCGCTTGGCGGACGATCTCGCCCATTTCGGCGCGCGTTTCGGCGTTGAGCGCGGGGGACGGGGCCTCTTCCAGCACCTTCTGGTGGCGGCGCTGCAGCGAACAGTCGCGCTCGCCCATGTGAACGGCGCCGCCCTTGCCGTCGCCGAACACCTGGAACTCGATGTGGCGCGGTTCGGAAAGGTATTTCTCGATATAGACGGTGTCGTCCCCGAACGCGGCCTTGGCCTCGGCCTTGGCCTGGGCGATCAGCCCGGGCAGCGAAGCGGCATCGGGGATGACCTTCATGCCGCGGCCGCCGCCGCCGGAGGCTGCCTTGACCAGCACCGGATAGCCGATCTCGCTGGCGACCTGCAGCGCTTCCTCGTTCGAAGTCACCGGGCCGTCGGAACCGGGCACCAGCGGTAGGCCGAGCATGGCGGCGGTGCGCTTGGCCTCGACCTTGTCACCCATCTTGCGGATGTGCTCGGGGTCAGGCCCGATCCAGACGATCTTGTGCTTCTCGACGATCTCGGCGAAGCGCGCGTTCTCGCTCAGGAAGCCATAGCCGGGGTGGATGGCGTCGGCCTGGGCGATTTCGGCGGCGCTGATGATCGCCGGGATGTTGAGATAGGAATCGGTCGCGCTCGGCGGCCCGATGCAGATGGCTTCGTCGGCCAGGCGGACGTGCATGGCGTCGGCATCGGCCGTCGAGTGCACCGCGACGGTGCGGATGCCCATTTCGCGGCAGGCGCGATGGACACGAAGCGCGATTTCGCCGCGATTGGCGATCAGGACCTTGCCGAACATTGGGGGCTCCCGATCGCTCAAACGATGACGACGAGCGGTTCGTCGTACTCCACCGGCTGTTCGCTGCGGATCAGGATCTTCTGGACCGTGCCGGAGCGCGGCGCGGTGATCGGGTTCATCACCTTCATCGCTTCGATGATCAGCAGGGTCTGGCCGGCGGTGACCTGGGCGCCTTCGGTGACATAGGGCGGCGCGCCCGGTTCGGGGGTGAGATAGGCCGTGCCGACGATCGGCGACTTGACGGTGCCGGGATGGACTTTCCAGTCGTCCCCGGCCGGAGCGGCGGCGGGTGCCGACGCGGCAGCGGCGGGGGCAGGGGCGGCGGCGGGCGCCGCGGCATAGACGGGAGCAGCGGCGGCGGCGGCGGCGCGGACGACGCGGATGACGCGATCCCCGTCCTTGACCTCGATCTCGGTCAATGCGCTTGCGTCAAGCAGCTCGGCAAGCTCGCGCACGAGCGCGGTGTCGACCTGCATTCCGTTGCCCTCCGGCATGACGTCCCCTTTTTCTGGTTGCTATTGCGCTGTTCCTTGCCGCAACGCCGCGGCGGCGTCCAGCGCGAGCGCATAGGAGCGCGCGCCAAAGCCGGAGATGACACCCTTTGCCACCGGGCTGATGAAGCTGGTGTGGCGAAAGGCCTCGCGGGCATGCGGGTTGGACAGATGCACCTCGATGACCGGCACCGCGATTGCCTTGATCGCGTCATGGATGGCGACCGACGTATGGGTATAGGCGCCGGCGTTCAGAATGACGGCGAGCGCGCTACGGCCCCCGGCTTCGTGCAGCCAGTCGACCAGATGGCCTTCATGGTTGGACTGGCGAAGGTCGATCTCGATGCCCAGGGCCTCGGCCTGGTCGCTGAGCGCCGCGGCGATGCTGTCGAGCGTGTCATGGCCATAGATATGCGGCTCGCGGCTGCCGAGCAGATTGAGGTTGGGGCCATTGAGGACGAGAACGAGGTCGGACATGGCCTCGAGTATAAGGCGGTTTGGCGGTGAAGCTACCGCGCCTTTCTTCTCCCCTCCCGCGTGCGGGAGGGGAGATGAAGGGGCACCGCTGCCGTGTGCGGGAGGGGAGTAGCAAGCGCACCCCTTTCGCCGCGAGCGGTGCCGCGCCATATGGGCGCGATGATCGAAATCACCCTGAACGGCGCGCCGCACCGGCTGGCGCCCGGCACCAGCATCGCCGGCCTGATCGCCGGGCTCGACCTCGACGCCGCCAAGGTTGCCGTCGAACGCAATCTCGAGATCGTGCCGCGATCGACCTTCGGCGCGGTGGCGCTGGCCGCCGGCGACCGGCTGGAAATCGTGCATTTCGTCGGCGGCGGCGACCATGCGGAGAGCGACGGCTGGGAAGTCGCCGGCCGAAAATTCACCTCGCGCCTGATCGTCGGCACCGGCAAGTACAAGGATTTCGCTCAGAATGCCGCGGCGCTGCAAGCCTCCGGCGCCGAAATCGTCACCGTCGCCGTGCGCCGCGTCAACGTCATGGACCGTGGTCAGCCGATGCTGACCGACTTCATCGATCCGAAGAAATACACCTATCTGCCCAACACCGCCGGCTGCTTCACCGGCGACGATGCGGTGCGCACCCTGCGGCTGGCGCGCGAGGCGGGCGGCTGGAACCTCGTCAAGCTCGAAGTGCTCGGCGAGGCGCGGACGCTCTATCCCGACATGGCCGAAACGCTGCGTGCCACCGAAATCCTGGTCAAGGACGGTTTCGACGTCATGGTCTATTGCGCCGATGATCCCATCGCCGCGAAAAAGCTGGAGGACCTCGGCGCCTGCGCGATCATGCCCCTGGGCTCGCTGATCGGATCGGGGCTCGGTGTGCAGAACCCCGTCACCATCCGCATGATCGTCGAAGGCGCGAAGGTGCCGGTGCTCGTCGATGCCGGCGTCGGCACCGCGTCGGACGCCGCCGCGGCCATGGAACTCGGCTGTGCCGGCGTGCTGATGAACACCGCCATCGCCGAGGCGAAGGACCCCGTGCTGATGGCCAGCGCCATGCGCCATGCCGTCATCGCCGGCCGCCAGGCCTATCGCGCCGGGCGGATGGCGCGGCGGCGCTATGCCGATCCATCGAGCCCGCTGGCGGGGCTCATCTAGACCCGATCGCGTTCAACGGGAGCCGGCACCTGCCGCTCGGGATCGGCTGCGATTGCGTTCGGCCGGTGTCGCTGCGACACTGTCATCCTTCGCAGCGACCGGGGGCGGCAATGGGAAGTTTTACCGGCGGGGCCTTGGCCCTTGGCTTCAATCAGCTCGTCGACTCGGCGTGCAGCGG
>JAIXZK010000183.1 GCA_027489695.1 Sphingomonadales bacterium | reverse complement strand
CTCAGCGCACCACCACGCCGCCCTTGATGACGCCGGCCACGTCCTCCAACACCCGCACGTCGCGCCGCGGATCGCGTGCCACTGCAACGAGATCCCCGAAACAGCCGACGGCGACACAGCCGACCTCGCCCGATTTGCCGAGCAGGTCGGCAGCGACGACGGTCGCCGATCGGATCGCCTGCAGCGGCGTCATCCCCCAGCGCACCATATACGCGAACTGCCGGGCGTTGAGGCCGTGCGGATAGACGCCGGAATCGGTGCCATAGGCCAGCTTCACCCCGGCGCGCACCGCCTTGCGAAAGCCGAGGCGCTGCGCCAGCGTCGTCTCGCGGTTCTTGCGCAGATACTCGGCCGGCCAACCCTGGCGCGTGCCGGCGCTGTCGATCCAGTCGCCGTCGTAGATGTCCATGTCCAGCCAGACGCCGCGCGCTATTGCCAGCGCGATGCCGTCATCGTCGATCAGTGAGGCATGCTCGATCGATCGGGCGCCGGCGCGGATGGCGGCGCGGATGCCTTCGGCGCCATGGGCATGGGCGACACAGAATTTGCCGCGCGCCGCCGCCGCCGCGCAGGCCGCCTGCATCTCCTCGGGCGTCAGTTCCAGCGCGCCGGGCTCGCTGCCGATGGCGAGCACGGCGCCGGTGGCGATCAGCTTGATGACATCGGCGCCGCCGTCGATCAGCGCATTGACCTTCGCCGCGGCGTCCTCGGGCCCGCGCACCTCGCCCAGCCGGAAAATTTCGGGAATCTCGGTGCCCGGCGCCGCCCCGGTGACGGCGCCGCCGCCGCCGGGCCGGGTGATATAGGCGCCGGCGACCGTCATGCGCGGGCCGATGGCATCGCCGGCGTCGATCGCCCGGCGCAGCGCGACATCGGACAGGCCGCGATAGACGCCGAGATCGCGGACGCTGGTGAAGCCGGCGCGCAGCGTGGCGCGCGCCGCCGCCCGCGCCGCGAATGCGGTTTCCGCCGGCGAGCGCCGCAGCGCACTGGCCGGATCGGCATCCTGGGCGAAGCCGTCCGCGACATGGCTGTGCATGTCGATCAGGCCGGGCAGGACATGGAAGCGCCGCCAGTCGATCACCGTCGCGCCGGCTGGCGGCGCCCCTTGGCCGATGGCGGCGATGCGACCATCGACAATGGTCAGCAGCGCGTCGCGGGTGACCTCGCCGCTGGCCGGATCGAGCAGCCAGCCGGCACGGACATGGACAGTCGCGGCCGCAGCCGGGCCGGCGAGCAGCAGCGCCGGCGCCAACAGCAGCGCCAGCAGCACGCGGATCATGCCGCGCCGGTCAGGCGCTTGATCTCGGCCTGGGCCAGCCGCTCGACGATCTCCGGCGCATTGGCATCGAGCCAGGCCTTGAGCAGAGGTTCCAGCGTCGAGCGCAGCAGCGCGTCGAGCGTCATGCCGCCGCCTTCGAGGCGCACCGCGGCCAGGTCCGGCGCCGGATCGGCCGCGGGTTCCGGCTCGATCATCGGCAGTGCCGGAAATGGCGGCGGCGTCAGCGGTTCCGCAGGGGGCCCTTCCTCGGTCATGCGAGACCGGATGGAGGCAAGGATGGCATCGATGTTCGGCGGCAGGTCGCTCATGACGCCGAGATTACGGCGCCGGCGGCCCGATGACCAGTGACTTGGTGGCGGTCGCCTTGTCGGGCAGCGGCAGCGCCGGTGCGGTCTCGTCGCCATCGTCGCCGAACTTGTTGCTGACGCGGCGGGCGTTCAGTTCCGGATCATAATATTGCACCGGCACGCCCAGCGCCACGGCTTCGGCGCCGCCAGCATTGGCGAGCAGCGAATAGCCCGCCACCTGCTCGTCGCGACGCGCGGTGACGAGGTTGACCTCGGCGTTCAGCCGCTCCTGTTCGGCGTTCAGCACTTCGATGATGGTGCGGGTGCCGACCTGGTTTTCCTGGCGCACGCCTTCGGCGGCCAGCGTGTTGGCGGCAACCGCCACTTCATTGGCCTTGATGACGGCGCGGGCGGCGCGCAGCGTGTTGAAGCTGTTGACGACATTCTGGCGGACCTGGCGATCGGTCGAGCCGATCGCTTCCTGCAGCTGGCTGCGTCGTGCCTGCGATTCGCGGATCTGCGAGCCGACCAGGCCGCGCTGATAGACGGGGATAGTCGCCACCACCGTCGCCTGCTGGGTGAAGAACTGGCCCTGGCGGACGAAGCTGGAACCGGCGCCGCCGCCGTCGAACTGCTGATAGGCGCCCTGGGCGTTGAGGTCGATGGTCGGCAGCCGGGTCCGCTCCAGCCCAAGGACATCGTAGCGCGCCGCCGATTCGTCGAAGCGCGCGGCGATCAGCTGCGGGTTGTTGACCGCAGCGAGATCGACGGCCTGGCCTTCGGTGCCGGGCAGCACCGGCAGCGGCGGCAGCGGCTCGAGATTTTCCGGCGGCTTGCCGACGGCACGGATATAGGCCTCGCGCGCCGCGACCAGCTGGTTTTCGGCGAGCACCAGGTTCGACTGGGCATTGGCGAGCCGGGCTTCGGACTGGGCGACGTCGGTGCGGGTCAGGTCGCCGACCTCGAATCGGTCGCGCGATGCCTGCAGCTCGCGTTCCAGCACGCTGACCTGGTTGCCGTTCAGCTCGACGACACGGGTGAAGCGCAGCACATCGGCATAGGCAGTGACGACGTTGAGGACGATCTGGTTTTCCTGCGCGCGAAGCCGGGCGCGGGCGGCATAGATGCGCGCTTCCGCCGCCGAACGCGCCACCGGCACGCGGCCGCCGCGATAGAGCGACTGGTTGAGCTGGATGCCGACCGTATAGGT
>JAIXZK010000178.1 GCA_027489695.1 Sphingomonadales bacterium | reverse complement strand
CCTTCCATATTGTCGACGGGGAGTGGCGGTTCGAGGCGTGCCAGAGGGCGGCCGGTGAGGACGGTGCCGGGGCGCAGGCCGGCGAGATCGACGAGTTGCAGTTCGGCGGCGGCGCGGCCGTCGAAGCGGCGGTTGAGCACCAGCAGGTGGCGCGAATCGATCGCCACGGCATCGGTGGGGCTGAAGCCGGCGGGGGCGCGATAGCCGAGGCTGACGGCGCCACCGGCGCCGATCAGCAGCACTTCATGGCTGCCGTCGCGGCGGCGGGCGCGTTCGGAGAACAGCAGGATGCGGCCATCGGGCAGCCGCGCCATTGCCTCGCCGCCGCCGTTCGACGGCCAGGCGATGCTCTGGCTGTGGTGATCGACGCGGGCCGGGGGGCCGGTGGGGTCGGTGTAGCCGGCAGAGCCGGCGGGGCCGGCGCGGCCGGCGGCGGCGCCGGGCCGGAACGGCGGCCAATATTGCAGGCGGTGTTCCTGTTCGAACGCCACCACCAGGCCGGCCGAGTCCCATTCCAGCGCCTCGGCATCGCCATCGGCCTTTTGCGCGGCCGGGCGGCCATCGGCCATGGGGATCGCGGCGATGCGGGCGTCGGATATGCCGACCAGCCGGCCGCCGCGCTCGACGGTGCGAAAGCGCAGCCAGTTGCCGGTATCGCTGACCGCGAGCAGCCAGCCATCCCGCCAGCGCAGCCCGGACAGCCCGCCGAACAGCGGATCGGCCGAACGCAGCACCACGCCGCCGCGATATTCGAGGGTGCCGACGCGTGTGCGTGCCGGGGCATCGGCATCGAGCGGAATCGCTGTCGCCGTGATGGCGATCGGGGCGGGGGCGGCGACGGCTGGCGGCGCCTCGGGCCACAATGACCAGGCTATCGCAGCGATCGAGGCGAGGCCGATGGCGGCGGCGAGCAGGCGTTCGCGGAACATGGTGCTGGCCTAGCGGGGGTTGCGCGCGGATTGAAGGTTCTTCGCTGCTTCCGCCGGAAGAGCCCCTCACCCGGCTCGGCGTGAAGGACGCCGAGTCCGACCTCTCCCACAAGGGGAGAGGTGAAAGGAAGGAGAGGTGAAAGGCGGTTCGCCGCACAAGGGCATGGCCGCGTTCGGCCGGCTGGGCTAAGCCGTGGCCATGCCCTCCGCCCCCGCCGCCGCGCCGGCAAAAGACAACGCCGCCGTGCCGGCCACCGCCGCCCCCGACGCTCCGCTCGAGATCCTGCGGCGGGTCTTCGGCTATGCCGATTTCCGTGGCCAGCAGGCCGGCATCATCGCCGATGTCTGCGCCGGGCGCGATGTGCTGGCGCTGATGCCGACGGGTTCGGGCAAGTCATTGTGCTACCAGATCCCGGCGCTGGTTCGGCCGGGCTGCGGCCTGGTCGTCTCGCCGCTGATCGCGCTGATGGCCGATCAGGTGCGGGCGCTCCGCGCCAATGGTGTGCGCGCCGGGGCTCTGAACAGCCAATCCGACGATGCCGATGCCACCATCCGCGCGCTGCGCGACAATGAGCTCGACCTGCTCTATGTCGCCCCCGAACGCGCCGCGATGGAGGGATTCCGGGCACTCATCGCCCGCGCCGAAATCGCGCTGATCGCCATCGACGAGGCGCATTGCGTCAGCCAATGGGGCCATGATTTCCGCCCCGAATATCGCCGCCTGCGCGAGCTGTGCGACGGCCTGCCCGGCGTGCCGCGCGTCGCGCTGACCGCCACCGCCGATGTCACCACCCGCGCCGATATCCTGCAGCAGCTGGGCATCGCGCCCGATCGCATGGTGGTGGCCGGCTTCGATCGGCCCAATATCCGCTATGAAGTGACCCCGCGCAGCGACGGGCTGCGGCAATTGGGGACGTTCATCGCGGCCCAGGGCGGCCGGCCGGGCATCGTCTATGCGCCTACGCGCGTCGGCACCGAAAAGGTCGCCGAATATCTGGTGGCGCGCGGCGTCAACGCCCGCGCCTATCACGCCGGGCTCGATCCGGTGACGCGGGCGCGCAACCAGGCCGATTTCGTCGGATCGGAAGACATGGTGATGGCCGCCACCATCGCCTTCGGCATGGGCATCGACAAGCCGGACGTGCGCTTCGTCGCCCATCTCGGCCTGCCGAAATCGATCGAGGCCTATTATCAGGAAACCGGCCGCGCCGGCCGCGACGGCGATCCCGCCACCGCGCACCTGATCTGGGGCGCCGAGGATATCGCCCGTCAGCGCCAGTTCATCGCCCAGAGCGACGCCGGCGAAGCGCGCCGCGCCGAGGAAACGCGGCGGCTGACGGCGCTGATCGCCTTCCTGGAGACCGGCGGCTGCCGGCGGGCGCCGCTGCTCGGCTATTTCGGCGATACGCCGCAGGGGCCGTGCGGCAATTGTGACAATTGCCTGTCGCCGCCGGTGCTGCGCGACGCCACCGAAGCGGCGCGCAAGCTGCTCTCCGCGGTGTTCCGCACCGAGCAGCGCTTCGGCCTGCAGCATCTGATCGACGTGTTGACCGGCAAGGGCGGGGAGAAAGTGACCAAGTTCGGCCACGACCAGCTTTCGGTGTTCGGCATCGGCAAGGACATGGCCAGCGATGACTGGAAGGCGCTGGCGCGGCAGCTGGAGGCCGGCGAAGCGCTGATCCGCGACGATCAATATGGCGGGCTGAAGCTTGGCCCGGCGGCGCGGGCGATCCTGAAGGGCGAAGTGCCGATCCTGCTGAAGGAAGCACCGCCGCGCCCGGCGCGCGGCAGCCGCGGCGCCGGCCCGGCCAGCGTCGCCGATGTCGCCAGCGGCGATGTCGCGCTGTTCGAAGCGCTGCGCGCGCTGCGCCGCGAACTGGCGGCGGCCGCGGCGCTGCCGCCCTATGTGATCTTCCATGATTCGGCGCTGCGCGCGATGGCGGCGTCACGGCCACGAACACACGCCGACCTCGGGCGGATCCCGGGGGTCGGCGCGCGCAAGCTGGAGGCTTATGGGACAGCGTTTCTGAAGGTGATCGCGCAGGGGTAGGCAAGTTTGCCTCCGGCGGCTGGGGCCTTGGGCCCCAGACCCCATTTTGTTGGGCTTCGCCTGACCTGAACTGGCTGTGATTTAACCAAAAATCGAACTGGCGCCTGAGGCCCCAGCCGCCGGAGGCAAACTTGCCTACCCCT
>JAIXZK010000112.1 GCA_027489695.1 Sphingomonadales bacterium | reverse complement strand
CGATCCCGAGCTGATCCTCGACAGCCTTGCCGTCGAAGCCATCGGCAGATCCGCGCCGCTCGCCGCCGGGCAGACCGCCGGGGGCGGGGACGTGTCGACGGCCGCCCCGGCCCCGCTCGCCACCCGCCCGGTGACCATGGCTGGCACCCGCCGCGCGACGCCGTTCTTCGATCGTGCTGGCCTGCCGATCGGCTGGGCCCAGGCCGGCCCCGCCGTGATCATCGACGCCAGCGCGACGACCATCGTCGCCCCCGGCTGGACGGTGACGGTCGACGCCCATGCCAATCTGATTCTCGAACGCCAGGACGCGGCGCCGCGCGCCAGGGGCTCGACGGCGTGTGACCCGGTCAGCCTCGAAATCTTCGCCAACCGGTTCATGGGCGTGGCCGAGCAGATGGGCGTTGCCCTGCAATCGACCGCATGGTCGGTCAACATCAAGGAACGGCTGGATTTTTCCTGCGCGATCTTCGATGCCGCCGGCAATCTGATCGCCAATGCGCCGCACATGCCGGTGCACCTCGGCTCGATGGGCGACAGCGTCCGCGCCGTGATGACGGCGCGCGCCGGGGACGGCCGCGGCATCCGGCCGGGCGATTCCTACCTGCTCAACGCGCCCTATAATGGCGGCACGCATCTGCCCGATGTCACGGTGATCGTTCCGGTTTTTGTCGGGGAACGCCTTGCCTATTGGACGGCGGCGCGCGGCCACCAGGCCGATATCGGCGGCACCACGCCGGGGTCGATGCCGCCCGACAGCCGCAGCATCGCCGAAGAAGGCGTGCTGCTCGACAATGTGCTGTTCACCGACGCCGGCCGCCTCTGCGCGGCGGAAGTGCTGGAAATTCTGGCGTCGGGCGACTGGCCGGCGCGCGATCCGGCGCGTTGCCTCGGTGATCTGCAGGCCCAGCTCGCCGCCTGCCGGCGCGGCGCCGCCGAACTGCTGGCGCTCGGCGAAACGCATGGTCATGACGTCGTCGCCGCCTATATGGGCCATGTCCAGGACAATGCCGAAACCGCGGTGCGCGCCGCGCTCGGACGACTGCGCGATGGCGAGTTCAGCTATGAGATGGACAATGGTGCCCGGGTGCAGGTGGCGGTGCGGATCGACCGCGAGGCCGGCCGCGCCACTGTCGATTTCACCGGCACCTCGCTGCAATTGCCGGACAATTTCAACGCACCGCGATCGGTGGCGCGCGCCGCTGTGCTCTATGTCTTCCGCTGCCTCGCCGGTTCCGACCTGCCGCTCAACGATGGTTGCCTGCGCCCGATCGACATCGTCATTCCCGATGGATCGATGCTCTCGCCGGCGTTTCCGGCCGCCGTTGTCGCCGGCAATGTCGAAACCTCGCAGGTCATCACCGATGCGCTGTTCGGCGCTTTGGGGCTGATGGCGGCGGCGCAGGGCACGATGAACAATTTGACCTTCGGCAATGCCGCCCACCAATATTATGAAACCATTGCCGGCGGATCGGGCGCCGGGCCGGATTTCGCCGGCGCCGATGCGGTGCAGACGCACATGACCAACAGCCGGTTGACCGATCCCGAAATTCTCGAAAGCCGCTTTCCCGTGGTCGTCGAGACCTTCGCCATCCGGCGCGGCTCTGGCGGCGCCGGGGCCTTTGCCGGCGGAAATGGCAGCATCCGCACCTTGCGCTTCCGCGAAGCGATGACGGTTTCGATCCTTGCCAACCGCCGCCAGGTGCCGCCGTTCGGCCTCGCTGGCGGCCAGCCCGCCGCCGGCGGGGAGAGCCGTATCGAGCACGCCGATGGCAGCGCTCGTATTCTCGGCTCGACCGACCGCGCCGAGCTCGCTGCCGGCGACGCGATCACCATAAGCACGCCCGGCGGCGGCGGCTATGGAGTGCCCGAATGATCCCGGAAGGCTTCGCTCTCCACACCCGTTCGAGTGCTGTCACCCGCCCCTGGGAGCCGATCTACGCCCGCACCACCCCGGACGCTTTCATCCTCGGTCTTCGCCTTGCCGAGGCGCATTGCAACAGCCGCGGCCTGATGCATGGCGGCGTTATCGCCGCGCTTGCTGACAATGCCATGGGGTTGTCGGTGGCGCAGCGGAACAATCCGCCGCTCACCCCCGTTACGGTCAACCTCGGAATCGACTATCTCGGGATGGCAAGGCAGGGACAATGGATCGATTTCACCACCGTCTTCGTCAAGATCGGCGGCAATTTGGCCTTTGCGTCGGCGCTGGTGCACGCCGATGGCTCGCCGGTCGCCCGGGCCAACGCCACTTTCCGTATCTAGCCGCGCTCGCCCTGCTCGCCGGCTGTGGTGACAGCAGCACGACCGTCGCCCCGCCGCGCGCCGCACCCACCTATCCGCCGCCAGCGCAGACCTCGGTGGCGCGGCTGCCGGTGCGGATAAAGCTCGCCGATCTGGAGAAACTCGCCGAAAAGTCGGTGCCGCAGAGCCTGTGGACGATCGATCGCAACGAGCCGAAATGCGTGCCGGCGCAGCGTGCCACGCTGTGCATCAAGAAGAACGGCAAATGCGTCTTCGGCCTCGATCGCACCAAGGTAACGCCCGATATTGCGTGCCATATCAGCGGCGCCGTGACACGCGGGCCGCTGCGGCTGGGCGGCGCCGGGGATGTTCTGCAGTTCACCATGCCGGTATCGGCGCGGGTCAACGCCCGGGATGTCGGCAATGTTCTGAAGGGCGAAACCGCCACCGGATCGGCCGATATCCAGGCGCAGATCCGCCTCGGAATCGGTCCGGATTGGCAGCCAACGGGCCGGATCGCGCTCGATTATGGCTGGCGCGAGCCGCCGGGCATCGATTTTCTCGGCAAGCGCATCACCTTTACCGGCACCGCCGACCGCAAACTTGCCACGCTGATCGCCAGGCTGGAGCGTGATCTGCCGCAAAAGGCCGCGGAACTCGGCGTGCGCGAAGCAATTGCCGCAGCCTGGGCCGATGGATTCACCGTCGTCAACGTCAATCGCCGCAACCCGCCGGTGTGGATCCGGGTCAGCCCGCGCCGGCTCGGCTTTCTCGGCTATCGCATCGCCGGCGGCGAGGTCATTCTCGATCTCGGCATCGAGGCGCTGACCGAAACCTTCGTCGGCCCGCGCCCCGCCGATCCGTTGCCGACACCGCTGCCGCCGCCCGGTGCCAGCGGTTTTGACCCGGGGCTCAATTTCGAACTGCCGGTCACCGGCGACTGGCACGTGCTGGAGGCGGTGCTGGCCAAGGCGCTGCGCAAGCTGGGCAAAAAGGGCATCGCGGTGCCGGGGCTGGGCCGTATCCATCCACGCTTCGGGCAACCCACACTCTATGCCACCGCCGGCAACCGGGTCGCGCTCGGCCTGCCGATCCAGGCGACGACGCCGCGCGCCTGGGCCAGCGCCGAAGGCACGGTGTGGCTGACGGCACGCGCCGCCAATGCCGTGAATTCGCCGCTGGTGACGTTCGATGACCTCAAGGTGACCGCGGCGCCCGACGCCGATGCGGGGCTGCGCACGCTGATCACGCTTGTCGAGACCGCCGAGATGCAGGCAGCGCTGGGAGAGGCGATGAAACAGGATTTTAGCGGCGATCTCAACAAGCTGCGCGGCAAGCTCGAACGCGCCCTTGCCGACAAGCAGGTCGGCGAGCTGCGCATCCAGGTGCAATTGGGCGAAATGCGCCACGGTCGGGTGCTGCCGCTCGGCCAGGGCCTGTTTCTGCCAGCGACGGTGACCGGGACGGCGACGCTGCGCTACGCGCCGGGCCGATCGAGGTAGAAGAAGGAGCCTCCGGCGGCTGGGGCCTTAGGCCCCATACCCCGTTTCGTCAGGACATTGCTCAACAAAATGGGGTCTGGGGCCTGAGGCCCCAGCCGCCGGAGGCAATTCTCAATAGACTTCGAACAGCCCCGCCGCGCCCATGCCGCCGCCGACGCACATCGTCACCACGACGTACTTCGCGCCGCGGCGCTTGCCTTCGATCAGGGCGTGGCCGGTGCAGCGGGCGCCGGTCATGCCATAGGGATGGCCGATCGAGATCGCGCCGCCGTTGACGTTGAGCAGCTCGTTCGGGATGCCCAGCTTGTCGCGGCAATAGAGCACCTGCACCGCGAACGCCTCGTTCAGTTCCCACAGGCCGATGTCGTCCATCTTCAGGCCGAAGCGCTGCAGCAGCTTTGGCACGGCGAAGACAGGGCCGATGCCCATCTCGTCGGGCTCGG
>JAIXZK010000230.1 GCA_027489695.1 Sphingomonadales bacterium | reverse complement strand
GCGCTGCTGGATGATCTGCAGCTGTTCGGTCGCCTGCGTCTCGACGGTCGAGGCGGCCAGCTCGTCGGGGATCTGCTCGCTTTCGACGACGAGTTTCGCCTGTGCCACATAGACCGTGGGCAGGACGCGGGCGAGCGTCAGGCCCGCCGCAGTGCCAAGCGCCAGCATCAGGATGAAATACGGCAGGCGCCGCAGGAAGATCGACAGGTAGAAGCGCAGGTCCATCGGGGCCGGATCTTTCTCAGCGAGGTCTCTTTCAGCCGGGTCTTGCTCAACTCGTCCGCGCGATAGGGACGCTGCGCAGGGGCGGCAGGGTGGCGTCGAGCGGGCGGGCCGAAAAGAACACGCCGTCGTCCAGCACCTGCTGCACCGTCAGCCGCAGCACCCGGCGATGCTCTTTCGTATAGGCATAAACAAGGCAGAGGTCACACAACTGGTTGACCAGGCGCGGAACCCCGCCCGTCGCCTCATAGACCATGTCGGCGGCCGAGGGCGCGAAGATGTCGCCCGCACCCCCCGCCACCTCCAGCCGGTGGCGGATATAGGCGCGCACCATCGCCGCATCCATCGCGGGCAGATGCACCGCCGCCGCCACCCGCTGCGCGAACTGCAACAGATCCGGCCGGCGCACCATGTCGCGCAGCTCGGGTTGGCCGACGAGCACCAGCTGCAGAAGCTCGTCCTTGCCCGAGTTGATGTTGGTGAACATGCGCAGCTCCTCGAGGCTCTCGCGGCTGAGGTTCTGCGCCTCGTCGAAGACCAGGATGACGCGGCGGCCCGCGGCATATTCGGCGATGAGATACTGCTGGAAGCGGCCGAAGAGATCGACATAGGTCTCCTGCGGGGCGGCGGGCTGGCCGAGGGCCAGCAGAACCCAGCGGAGCAGCTCCCCCCGGTCGCCATGCGCGTTCGATATGAGGCCGATGCGGACGTCGGATTCCACCGTGCGCAGCATGTGGTGCAGAAGCGTCGTCTTGCCCGCCCCCACCTCGCCCGTCACCAGCGTGATCGGCGCGCGTGTGACCAGCCCGTATTCCAGCATCCCGTAGGCCCGCTTGTGCGGCGCCGACCAGAACAGGAAATCCGGATCCGGCACCAGCGAGAAGGGCCGCTCGGTCAGCCCGAAATGGGCCGTGTAGATGTCGATGCTGGTGCCCATGCGTCGTGCGGAGTGATTCTCTTGCTGGCCGGGTGACGGTCGTGCCGGTGGTTGTCTAGACGGTCGTCCTGAAGGGCAGGATGCCATGGCAACCCACCCTGCCTTATCATGTGGGCCGGAATCGGGCGGACCGCCAGTCCTGTCGCATGTTTGCGGGCAAGGACGCACCCCCTGTTGCATGCTGCAGCGCAGATAAACCGCGCGCCATGCGCGATTCGCCGCCGCTCGCCCTGCCAGCAAACTGTGGCACAACCTAGGCGAGACCCTGGTTTCCCCCCCTCCCGTTTGCCGAATGCTGCAAAAACCGGCGCTTGTCGGCCCGGTTTGGACAAGGCCTGGAAACAATCCGAATACGACATTTTAATGTAACGAAATTAAAAGGTTAATTTGGCGAGAACTCGCGCAGCCCTGCGGTTCGGCGTTGTCGGCGGGGTTAAAAATGTGTAACCATGCCCTCGTGGGGAATGGATTCGTAACCGCCTTGGCACCAAGGCCTTTAGAGGGATCGTGCACAGGCAGCATTTTCGGGCGTCCTGACGGACGGGCTTGTCTCCGATGCTGCACCGCAACATTCCTGGAACGGGACGGCGTCAACCATGACCGCACACTATCATGACATCGCAACGCGCCCGGCTGTCGCCGTGGCCGTAGCCCTGCCGGCCCAGCCTGCCGCGACCCCGATCGAGGCCGAGGAGGCTTCCGCAGGCGGGCTTTACCGGCGCGCGCTCAAGCGTCTGTTCGACGTGATGGTGGTCGTGCTCTTCGCGCCGATCGTGGTGCCGGTGATCGCGATCCTCGCCCTGATGGTGACCAGCGACGGCGGCCGCCCCTTCTATTCGCAGCTGCGCGTCGGCCGCGGCGGGCGGACCTACCGGATCTGGAAGCTGCGCTCGATGGTGGCCGATGCCGATGCCCGGCTCGAGGCCCATCTCGCCGACAACCCGGCGGCCCGCTACGAGTGGGACACCACCCAGAAGCTCAAGAATGACCCGCGCATCACCCCCTTCGGCCGCGTCCTGCGCAAGTCCTCGCTCGATGAGCTGCCGCAGCTCTGGAACGTGCTGCGCGGCGACATGAGCCTTGTCGGCCCGCGCCCGATGATGCCCTGCCAGGAAGAGCTCTACCCCGGCCAGGCCTATTACCGGCTGCGCCCCGGCATCACCGGGCCCTGGCAGGTCTCGTCGCGCAACACCTCGACCTTCGCGGACCGTGCGCGCTTTGACACCGACTATGACCGCGACCTGTCGCTGGTCACCGACCTGCGGCTTCTCGCGGCGACCGTCCGCGTCGTGCTGCGCGCCACGGGATATTGACCTTCCTGCCCTGCAGGCCCTGTCGGTCATGATCCTGCCACAGCGGCCTGCTTCACTTCCCTGCGATCCGCAGGGCCCCGGCTGACAGCCGGACCGATCTTTGGATATAGAGGATGCACATGTGGCGCGGGGCCCCCCCGCGCCCAATATCGTGTGGCCCGGGGGCAGGACCGCCCCCTGCCGCGCTGCAGTGAAAGGTTTGTCCATGCGGTTTCGGCCCCTGCCCGCCCTGTTCCTCGTCGCCGCCCTGATGCTCGCGGCCTGCGACAGCGCCGAAGAGCGCGCCGAGGCCTATTACCAGTCGGGCCTCGCCCTGCTGGCCGCGGGCGACGAGGACCGCGCGATGATCGAGTTCCGCAACGTCTTCAACCTCAACGGCTTCCACAAGGAGGCGCGCGCCGCCTATGCCGGGCTTCTGGTCAAGCGCGGCCAGATCACCGAGGCTTACGGCCAGTACCTGCGCCTGATCGAGCAGTATCCCGACACCCCCGAGGCGCGGCGCGACCTTGCCCAGATCGCCATCCTGCGCGGCGACTGGGACGAGGCCGAGCGTCACGGCCGCGAGGCGATCCGCCTTGCCCCCGCCGACCGCATCTCGCAGGCGATCGGTCTGGCACTCGACTACCGCACCGCCGCCCTCGCCCGCGACACCGACGCGCAAGGAAAGGTGGCCGAGGCGGCGAAGACATTCCTCGCCACGCCCGAGGCAGAGGCCGAGGTCAAGCCCGCAGGCCTGCCCGGCGCCAACCAGCTCGCCCGCCGTCTTGTCATCGACCAGGCGCTCTCCGGCCCCGCCCCGCAGGACGCCCTGCCGGTGATCGAGGCCGCCATCACCGCCGAGCCCGAGGCGATCGAGTTCCAGATGCTCAAGCTGCGCCTCCTCGCCCAGGCCGAGGATGTCGCGGGCACCGGCGCGCAGCTCAAGGAAATGGTCAAGCGCTTCCCCGAGAACGACGAGGTGAAGGCCGCAATGATCGGCTGGTTCCTGTCGCAGAAGGACATCGACGGGGCCGAGGCCTTCCTGCGCGCCGAGGCCGGCGAGGCCACCGCCGCCCCCGAGGGCCATGTCGCGGTGATCCAGCTTCTCGAAGCCGCCAAGGGCCCCGAGGCCGCCCGCGCCGAGATCACCCGCCTTTACGAGGCCAACACCGGCACCCCCAATGCCGACCTCTACGGCGCCCTTCTGGCCACGCTCGACTTCCAGGCGGGCAAGCAGGACGAGGCGGTGGCAGCGATGGAAGGCATCGTGGCCAAGGCCGCGCCCTCGGACCAGACGCGCCGCCTCAAGGTCATGCAGGCCCGCATGCTCGACGCCACCGGCAACGCCGTCGGCGCCCGCGCCCGCATCGAGGAGGTGCTGACCGAGGATCCGGCCCAGGTCGAGGCGCTCAAGCTGCGCGCGGCCTGGCGCATCCAGGGAGACGATCCGGGCGGCGCCATCGTGGACCTGCGCGCCGCCCTCGACCAGGCGCCGCGCGACCCCGACATCCTGACGCTCATGGCCGAGGCGCATGAGCGTGACGGGGCGCGGGATCTGGCCGCCGAACGCCTGGCGCTGGCGGTCGAGGTCTCGGGCAACCGCGCCCAGGAATCGCTGCGCTATGCCGATTTCCTGATGCGCGACGGGCGCACCCAGCCCGCCATCTCGGTGCTGACCGATGCCCGGCGCGTCAGCCCCGGCGACGCCCGCATCCTGACCGCGCTGGCCCGCATCCATCTGGGCGAGCAGGCCTGGCCCGAGGCGGGAGAGGCCGCCGCAGCGCTCCGCGCCCTCGGCACGCCCGAGGCAGCGGCCACCGCGCAGGAGATCCAGGCCGCGATCCTTCTGGGCCAGAACCGGGTGGACGAGGGGCTCTCCTCGCTCTCGGCTCTTGTGGGCGATCAGGCCG
Source organism: Sphingomonadales bacterium (assembly GCA_027489695.1). Lineage (GTDB taxonomy): Bacteria > Pseudomonadota > Alphaproteobacteria > Sphingomonadales > Sphingomonadaceae > Sandarakinorhabdus. The sequence continues at coordinate 9,818 of JAIXZK010000230.1, read as the reverse complement.
GCCCCGAGGGCAGCGGCGCCACCGGCAACCGCGCCGTGGCGATGATCCTCGAGACGCAGATCCGCGCGGGCCGCACGGCCGAGGCGCGCGTCTATCTCGACGGGATCCTGGCCGAGCGTCCCGACGACGGCGCCTTGCGCCTGATGTCCGCCGGTCTCGACGCGCTGCGCGGCGAGGCGGCACTGGCCGAAAAGCAGTACCGCGACCTGATCGCCAAGGACCCGACCGCCGAGCCGCCGGTGCGCCTGCTCTATGCGCTCCTGCAATCGCAGGGCCGGGGCGGGGAGGCCGCGGCCGTGGTCGATGCGGCGCTGGCTGCACAGCCCAAGTCGGGCACGCTGCGCTGGATGAAGGCGGGCCAGCTCGAGGCTGCGGGCGACATCGACGGGGCGATCGCGATCTACGAGGCGCTTTACGCCGAGGACAGCGGAAACGTGATCGTGGCCAACAACCTCGCCTCGCTCATCACCACCTACAAGACCGACCCGGCCAGCCTTGACCGCGCCTTCGCCGTGGCCCGCCGCCTGCGCGGGACGGACGTTCCGGCCTTTGCCGATACCTATGGCTGGATCACCTTCCGCCGCGGCGATACCGCCGAGGCGCTGCCCTATCTCGAGCTTGCCGCCAAGGGGCTGCCGGGCGACCCGCTCGTGCAGTATCACCTCGGCATGGCCTACGAGGCGCTGGCCCGCCCCGAGGATGCGCGCCGCCAGTTCTCGGCCGCGCTCGCCGCCGCGGGCCCCGAGACCACCCTGCCCCAGATGGCCGAGGCGAAGACCAAGCTCGCAGCCTTGGGCGGCCCGCTGCCGGACACCGGCTCGGACACCGCCCCCGCCAGCACCACACCCCCCGCCCCCGGGGCCGCACAACCCTGAGGGGGGAGGCGACCTTCCGCCCACCCGTCTGTGGCGCGACCGGCACGCCCCCGCCGCCTGCGGGGGATGGCCCCTGTTTCGCCTTTCCGATGACACGACAGCGGGTTACCATCGCGCAACTTGCGAAACCGGGCAGGATCGCCCGTGCCCTTGCATGGCTTTCCCCAAAGGCGGGCCCGCGGATGGAGAACTGGGAATGAAGACGCTGATGCACACCCTGCTGCGCACCCTCATGGTGCTGTGCCTCGTGCCGCTTCTGGCGTCCGTTCTGGCTTCGGCCGCCACGGCCCAGACCGAAACCGGCTACAAGCTGCGCCCGGGCGACGTGCTGCGCATCGAGGTGGTCGAGGATGCGGGCCTGAACCGCGCCGCCCTGATCGCGCCGGATGGCCGCATCACCCTGCCGCTCGCCGGCTCGGTGCAGGCCCAGGGCCGCACGGTCGAGGCGGTGCAGGCCGATCTGGTGCAGCGCCTCTCGGCCAGCTTTGCCGCCCCGCCGACCGTCTCGGTCTCGCTCGACCGGCTGGCCGAGCGGGTCGCGGGCACCGGCCCCGCCGGCGGCCCCACCATCGACGTCTTCGTGGTGGGCGAGGCGGCCAAGCCCGGCCTTATAGCGGTCAAGCCCGGCACCACCGTGCTGCAGGCCTTTGCCATGATGGGCGGCTTCACCAAGTTCGCCGCGACCAAGCGGGTGCAATTGCGCCGCGGGTCGGAAACCTTTGCGCTCGACTACAAGGCGATCGAGGCGGGCACCAGCCCGGCGGGCAGCACCGTGCTCGCCCCGGGCGACGTGATCGTGGTGCCGGAACGGCGCCTGTTCGAGTGATCCGCGCCCTCTGAGGCGCGGACAACAAAGCAACACGCGGTAAAAGCAACACGGGCCGCGACAGGCCCGGGCAGGCAGCAGCAGGGCGGGGGCGGATGAGGGAACGGGCCGACAGGACCCCAGGACGGGCCACAGCCGGAACCGCAGGCAGCCAGCGGGGGCGTATCCGGCGCTGGCTGGCGCAGGGCGTGGCCCTTGTGGCCGCCGTGGCCCTGCCCGCCGCCCTGGCCGCGCAGCAGGCCGCAGAGGCGGGTGCAGGCGATGCGGGCGGCGGCGTCCGGCTGACCTTCGGCTTCGACACCCGCGTCGAGAGCCACACCAACTCCGGCCTTGCCGCCAGCGGCGGGCGCGACACCCGCGAATACGACAGCCGCCTCAGCTTTGGCTTCCTGACCGAGACGCGGACCTCGCGCCTCGCGCTCGACGCGGCCTTGCGCGCGCGCGGCAACCTCGGCGGGGACGGCGGCGCGAACGATGTGGTCAACCCCGACCTCACCCTCTCCTATGCGCGGCAGGGGGCGGGCAGCAGCCTCGACACCCAGGCCTTCCTGCGCGAGACGGATCTCGGCCGCGACAACACGCTCGAGGATTTCGATGGCAATCAGGGCACCCGGCGCGACACCGGCGGCTCGATCACGCTTCGCTGGGGCGATGACGCACCCGTGGGCTTCGGCGTCAACGCCTCCTACACCGACAGCAACTTCAGCGACGGCGCGGGGCAGCCCGACCGCACCCGCCTGCGCTATGGCGCGACGCTGCGGCTTGACCTGACCCAGGCCACGCGCCTGACCCTCGGCCTCACGCAGTCGCGCTTCGATGCCGCCGACGACAGCCCGCGGGATACCACGACGCTTGACGCAGGCCTCGCCTTCGACCGGCCGCAGGGCGCGCTGACGCTGGACCTCCGGCTCGAGGACACGCCCGAAGGCACGCGGAGCAGCGTCACGGCGGGCCAGACCTTCGAGATGCCAGACGGCCAGCTCACGGCGCGCCTCGGCCTGACGCGGGGCACCTCGGGCGCAACCCGCGTGACCGGCGGGCTGACCTATGCGCATGACCTGCCGCGCGGCCAGCTGACCGCCGACCTCGCGCGCGACGTGACCTCGGGCGCCGAGGATGACGGCGAGCGTCGCATCACCCGCGCGAGCCTCGGCCTGACCCAGGCCCTGAGCCCGCGCACGACGCTGCTCCTCGACCTCGGCCTGTCGGAAAGCCGCGCGACCGGGGGCGATGCCACCACGCAGAACGGCAACGCGAGCGCGACCCTGCGCTACGACCTCGCGCAGGACTGGAACCTCGATGTCGGCGTCAGCCACCGCCTCCGCGACACCGACACCACCGACACCGCCCGCGACACAAGCGTCTTCCTCGGCCTCAGCCGCAATTTCGAGGTGCGCTACTAGGGGAAGCGCGGGGCGTTCGGACCGCAGCCCCGGCCATGGGCCCTCGGACGTTCGGACTGAGCCCCCGGCCCCCGCGGCCGCAACCCCGGCCCTCGGCTTTCGCCTCGGGCGTTCGCGGCTGAAAACGCTCCACTGGAGCGTTTTCGCCCCGGGTGCACCCGGGGCCGCCGCTCACCCCTTCGCGCCTTGCCCCCTCGCATAGACATCCTCATAGCGCGTGATGTCGTCCTCGCCGAGGTAGGCGCCGGTCTGCACCTCGATCAGCACCAGGTCCACCTTGCCGGGGTTCTCCATCCGGTGCCTTGCGCCCAAGGGGATGTAGACCGACTGGTTCTCGGTCACGAGCCTGACTTCGGCGTCCACCGTCACCCGCGCGGTGCCCTGCACGACGACCCAGTGCTCGGCCCGGTGCATGTGGCTTTGCAAGGAGAGGGCCGCGCCCGGATGCACCACGATGCGCTTGACCTGGAAGCGGGGCCCCTGCGCCAGCGTCTCGAACCAGCCCCAGGGGCGGTGGTCGCGGGGGAAGGCCTCGGCCTGCCTCACCCCTTTCGCCTTCAGTGCGGCCACCGCCTGCTTCACCTCCTGCGCGCGGCTGCGGTCGGCGATCAGCACGGCGTCGGGCATGGCCACCGCGATCAGGCCCTTGAGGCCGATCCCCACCAGCGCCAGCCCCTCGGCCTCGGACCGCAGCAGGCTGTCCTCGCAGTCGATCGCCGTCACCGGGCCGTGGGTGGCCCCCCCCGCCCCCGTCTCGCGCCAGACCGCCTCCCAGTCGCCGAGGTCCGACCAGGCCCCGGCAAAGGGGACGACCGAGAGGTTCGCCGCCCGCTCCATCACCGCGTAATCGACCGAGATGTCGGGCGCCTGTCCCCAGGGGTCCGCGGCCAGCCGTAGAAAGCCCAGATCGCGCGCCGCCCCGGCCACCGCCGCCTCGACCGGCGCCATGAGATCCGCCGCATGGGCGCGCACGGCGGCCAGAAACGTCGCGGCGGTGAAGAGGAAGATGCCCGCGTTCCAGGCATGCGTCCCGGTGGCGAGCATCGCCGCGGCCCTTGCCGCATCCGGCTTCTCGACAAAGCGGCGCAGCGGCAGCGGCGTGGTCCCGTCCGGCACGCCGTCGAGGTCCAGCCAGCCATAGCCCGTCTCGGGCCGCGTGGGCGCGATGCCGAAGGTCACGATGCGGCCTGAGCGCGCGGCGGGCACCCCCGCCGCCACCGCCGCCCGGAAGGCGCCCGCATCGGGGATCAGGTGGTCCGAAGGGGCCACAAGGATCAGCGCCCCGGGGTCCGCCTGCGCCACATGCAGCACGCCTGCCAGGATCGCGGGCGCGGTGTTGCGCGGGCCGGGCTCGATCAGGATGGCGCCGGGCGTGACCCCCGCCGCCGCCATCTGTTCCCTCACGATGAAGCGGAAGTCGCTGCCCGTCACGATCACCGGCGCGCCGTAGCCCGGCCCGGACAGCCGCTGCAGCGCCATCTGGAACAGGCTCTCTTCCCCCAGAAGCGACGAAAACTGCTTGGGATAGCTCTTGCGCGACAAAGGCCAGAGCCGCGTCCCCGACCCGCCGCAGAGGATGAGGGGGATGATCGTCTCGGGGATCATGTCGGGGATCATGTCGGGCATCGTCCTCCCCTGCACGGCCTGGGGCCTACTGTTGCCGCCGCGCGGAACCACTGCAAGGGGCCTCGCAGGGGGCCTTGCAGGGGGGCATCCCCCTTACAGCGCGGGCCGCACGTCCGTCCGGGCGAAACCGTCCCCCTTGAAGAGCAGGGGCTCCCCCATGGCCTGCGCCAGCGCATAGGCAAAGCAGTCGCCATGGTTCAGCGCCGCCGGATGGCGACCCCGCCCGAACCGGTCGAAGGCCGCCATAGCGAGGCCTGCCTGCGCCTCGGTCACAGGCTCGATCAGCGCCCCCACAGGACGGCTGCGGGGCCTTGCGGCCCTGCCTGTGGCGCAAAACCGCCCGGAACGGCCCCTTGGGGCGGCGGGGAAGCGCGCAGGGCATGCCCGAAGCCGGTCCGCGCCTTCCCGTGTCTTCCCGCGACTTCCCGTTTAGGGTTAATGATTTATTAATCATACAACCCAAGATTTAGTCTGGCAGGACGGCCCTGCATGGCGCACGGGGGTTTCGGGATGCGCAACGGCTCGCTCGACCATGCCCGGCTGATCGCGGCAGGCGGAATCGTCGTGTTCCACTCGGGCGCCCCCGGGGCGGCGATCGGCTATGCGGGGCTGCCCTTCTTCCTGATGCTGCTGATCCTGCTGGCCTGGCCCGCGGCCGAGCGGCAGCCCTTCGGCGCCTTTGCCGGGGCGCGGGCGGGACGGTTGCTTGCCCCCTGGGCGATATGGAGCGGGGTCTATGGCGCGCTGAAGCTGGCCGAGGTGGCGGCGGGGCATCCCTTTGCGGCCGAGTTCGCGCCCTGGATGGCGCTGACCGGCCCGGCGCTGCACCTGTGGTTCCTGCCCTTTGCGGCGGTCGCCTGTGCCGCGCTCTGGCCTCTGGCCCGCGCCACGGCGCGGCTCTCGCCTGCCGCGCGCACGGTGCTGGCCGTGGTGGCGGTGGCCATGGCGCTTGGCGCGGTGCTGGTGCAGCAGGGGGCCGACCTGCCCCGCCCCTTCGCGCAATGGGCCGAAGCGGCACCCGCCGTGGCGCTCGGCCTCGGTCTTGCGCTGCTGCGGGGGGCGAAGGCCGCAACCGCGGCGCTCATCGCCGGGACGGCGGGGATGCTTCTGGCCACCGGCTGGCCGCAGGGGGCGACGCAGCTGGCACTGGCGGGTGCGGCGCTGTGGCTCTGCCTGATGCTGCCCCTGCCCGATGCCCGCGCCTCTCGGATGTCGGCGACGCTGGCGCTGACCGTCTATCTCGCCCATCCGATGGTCGCCGCAGTCCTGATGCGCGCCACCCCCCTGCCCGACCAGAGCGCCGGCCTCGCGCTCGCCACGGTCGCGGTCACGCTGGCCTTCGCGCTGGCACTGCATCTGGCCGGGCACCTCGGGCGTCAGGCGGTCGCGCAGTTGCGCGCGCGCCCTGCAACCGCCTGACACTCCCGTGAACAATCCGTTTCGCGCCGCCCGGGACACCGGCGCCGCTGGCCGCAGCGCAGCAAAGGCGCTATGGTCACGCGCGTCCCGTTCCTGATCCCGGAAGTCCCATGTCCCTTGCCACCGGCCAGCCTCTTGCCGCGAACCCTCCCGTGAACCGGGCGGGACTTCTGTGGTTCACGCTGATGGTGCTGGCCGGGCTGCCGGTGTTCTGGCTGGGCTTCACCGCGCTGGCCGAGGCCTGGATCACGCCGGAATACAGCCACGGGCCGCTGATCCCGCTCATCTCGCTCTACCTCTTCCTGCGCGAGATGCGCCGCGAGACCCCGGCCGAGGCGGCGCTGCCCGTGGACCGGCGCCCGGGGATCGTCGTGGTGCTTCTGGCGCTGACCCTCGGCATCTTCGGCAACCTCGTGAAGATCCCCGACGTGGTGACCTATGCCTTCATCCTGTGGCTGGCGGGGGTCGTGCTGACCACGATGGGATGGGCGCGCGGGCGGCTCCACCAGCTGCCGGTGTTCCACCTCGTCTTCATGCTGCCCCTGCCCCAGTTCCTCTACTGGAAGCTGACGATCTTCCTGCAGCTGATCTCGTCCGAGCTCGGCGTGTGGTTCATCCGCCTCGCCGACATCCCGGTGTTCCTCGAAGGCAACGTGATCGACCTCGGCATCTACAAGCTGCAGGTGGCCGAGGCCTGTTCGGGCCTGCGCTACCTCTTCCCGATCCTGTCCTTCAGCTATCTCTTCGCGATCCTCTACCGCGGCCCCTTGTGGCACAAGCTGGTGCTCCTCCTGATGGCGGCACCGCTGACCGTGTTCATGAACAGCTTCCGCATCGGCATGATCGGGGTTCTCGTGAACAGCTACGGCATCGGCCATGCGGAAGGGTTCCTGCATTTCTTCGAAGGCTGGGTGATCTTCGGCGCCTGCGTCGGCATCCTGTTCCTGACCGCCATCGCGCTGCAGCGGCTGACCCGCGACCCGAAACCGCTGGCCGACACCATCGACCTCGACACCACGGGCTTCGGCCCGCAGATCCGCCGCATGGGGGGCATCGTCCCCGCGGGCGGGCTGATCCTCGCGGCGGTCCTGTCCACCGCGGTCGCCGCGGCCTTCGTCCTCGTTCCGGCCCCGCCCCGGGTCGAGGTCGCGCGCGAGGGGTTCATCCTCTTCCCGCGCACGGTCGGCGCCTGGTCGGGGGCCCCCTCCACGCTCGATCCCGATGTGGCGCGGGTGCTCGCCGCCTCGGACTACATCGACATCACCTATGCCGCCCCGGGCGAGGCGCAGCCGGTCAACTTCTTCTCGGCCTTCTACATCAAGCAGACCGAGGGCACCGGCATCCATTCGCCCGAGGTCTGCCTGCCCGTCGGCGGGTGGGAGGTCTTCTCGATCGACCCCACCCCGGTCTCGGTCCCGGGCACCGTCTATGGCGACTTCACCCTGAACCGCGCGGTGATCCAGAAGGGGCTCTCGAAGCAGCTCGTCTACTACTGGTTCGAGCAGCGCGGCACGCGGATGACCAACGACTTCGCGGTGAAGGCGAGCGTCCTGCGCGACAGCCTGACGCGCGGGCGCACCGACGGCGCCATGGTCCGCTTCGTCACCCCGATCGCCGACGGAGAGCCCGAAGCCGACGCCGACGCCCGCCTGCAACGCTTCATGGCGGTCCTCTTGCCGAAACTGCCGCGCTTCATTCCGGAGTAGGGGCCGGAGGGACGGGTCCACCTTGCGCCACGTAACCCATCGGGTTATATTTCCCTCATGCAGACGGTTGCGGAAACCCCGCTCTTCACCCGCCAGACCGCGAAACTGTTCGATGAGGATGAGAAACGCGAGCTGATCGACTTTCTCGCAGGGAACCCCCTTGCGGGCGACGAGATCCCGGGCACCGGCGGCGTGCGCAAGGTCCGCTTCGCCGCATCCGGGCGGGGCAAGCGGGGTGGGGCGCGGGTGATCTATTACGTTCTGGACGACAGCCTGCCGCTTTACGCGCTGCTGGCCTATGCCAAGAACGCCCGGACCGACCTGACGCCGGACGAAAAGCGCGCCGTCACCGCCCTTGTGGCCGCCCTGAAGGCAACCCGGAAGGAAACACGATGAGCACCCTTGGCGAAGATCTGATCCAGTCCCTGCAAGAGGCCCTCGCCCATGCCCGGGGTGACGGCCCCGCGCTTCTGCATGTGCCCGTCGACCCCCGCGAGGTCCGCACCAAGGCCAGGCTGACCCAGGCGGAAATGGCCCCCCTGATGGGGATGAGCCTGTCGGGATACCGCAAGTGGGAGCAGGGGCAGCGCCGGGTCAGCGGCCCCGCAGCCACCCTACTGCGCGTCATCGCGGCAGAGCCCGAGGCCGTCCGCCGCGCGCTGGCAGGCTGACGAGGCCGACGCTCCCGCACCCCGCCGACGCCCGCCTGCAACGCTTCATGGCGGTGCTCTTGCCGAAACTGCCGCGCTTCATTCCGGAGTGCGGGGGCCGGAGGAGGGGCGGCTTGAAATGGACCACCCGATGGTCTATTTTCAGCGGATCATGCAGATCTCCGTGACCGATGCGAAAGCCCAATTGACCGACCTCGTCCGCCGGGCCGAGGCGGGGGACGAGGTGGTGCTGACCCGTCATGGCCAGCCCGCCGTGCGGCTGGTCCCGGTGCGCGCGCGCCCCGACGCCGCCGCGCGCCGCGCGGTGGTCGAGGCCGTGCGGGGCCGGGCCGCCGAGACCCTGCCCGGCCCCGACGCCGCCCGCAGCCAGGATGTCCTCTATGGCGAGGACGGGCTGCCGCGATGAGGGCCCCGGGCTTCGCCGCGAAATGATCCCCTCCGCATGATCGTCGTCGATACCTCGGCCCTGATGGCAGTGCTGCTGGACGAGCCTGCGGCAGAGGCCATCGCCCTGGTATTGGCGGGGGACGAGGCGCTAGCGATCTCGGCCGGGACGCTGGCCGAGGCGCTCCTCGTCGCCGGGGCGCGCGGGCGGGGGCCGGACATGGCGCGGCTGGTCGAGGGGCTTGGGATCGAGGTGGCGCCGGTGACGGAAGCCTGCGCCCGGCGCATGGCCGACGCGCTGGCCCGGTGGGGCCGGGGCAGGCATCCCGCCGCACTCAATTTCGGCGACGGGTTCGCCTATGCGCTGGCGGCGGAACGGGGTTGCCCCATCCTGTGCACGGGGGACGATTTCGCGCAGACGGACCTGACTGTGGTGCCCTGAAACGACAAGGACCGCCCTGTGGGGAGGGCGGCCCTTGCTTTTGCAGTGTCGAGAGGTCTCAGGCCTTGCGGCGACGAACCAGCGCCAGCGCACCCAGACCGGCAAGCAGCAGCGGCAGGCCTGCGGGCAGCGGGACGGGCACGGCCGTGACAAGGTTCTGGCCCACGCGCGGGTCCGGATTCATGTTTTCGAGGAACGTCAGGTTGTACTGACGGGAACCGGTGAAGTCCCGGGCCGCCTCCAGAAACTTGTTCGCCTTGTTCTTGACCGACCCAGTTGCGACGGCGAAGGCGCCCGTGCCCGCGCTCCAGTCCGTGTCGTAGATCGCATTCCACAGCGCGACCTGAAAGGCCGCCGCCTGCGTGCTGTCAGCCGTCTTCAGCCCGGCATAGTTCGCATCGAACACACTCTGAACCCGGATCTTGCTGATCGGAAAAGTATTGCTGAAGGGCGAGGTGGTTATGTC
>JAIXZK010000148.1 GCA_027489695.1 Sphingomonadales bacterium | reverse complement strand
CGTCGCGATCAGCACATCGACGCCTTTTTCGAGCGCGGCGGTCTGGTCGCCCATCGAAACGCCGCCGATCAGCAGCGCCATCGAGAGCTTGTGATATTTTCCATATTTGTCGAAATTCTCGGAAACCTGCTGGGCGAGCTCGCGGGTCGGCTCGAGGATCAGCGAGCGCGGCATGCGGGCGCGGCTGCGGCCTTCGGAGAGAATATCGATCATCGGCAGCACGAAGCTGGCGGTCTTGCCGGTGCCGGTCTGGGCCACACCGATGATGTCCCGCCCCATCAGGACGGGCGGTATGGCCTGGCGCTGAATCGGGGTTGGGTCGTTATAGCCACTGTCCGCCACGGCGCGGAGCAGGGCATCGGACAGCCCCAGGTCGGCAAAGCTCATGTGTGATCCCGGGCGAGGGCGCCGACTGTCGGCGAACGTCACCTGCGCTGGGGCTAGCGCAGCTTTGTGCGAAAAAGTCAATTGCCGCGGCCCGATCCGGCGGCGGCGATCCTTCCGAACGCGAAGGGGCGGCGCCTTTCGGCGCCGCCCCCCATGCGTCCTGGTTGAAGGATCAGAACTTCACGCCGGCGACGATGCCGTAGCGGCGCGGTTCCAGGGTGAAGATGTTGGTGAACAGGCCCGACGACTGGTCGGTGACGTACAGGCCGGTGATCGCATTGTTGTTGGCGATGTTCTGGATATAGGCGCGGACATACCATTTGTCGTCGCGGCCGTTGACCTGCACCTGGGCATTCATGATGTAATAATCGGGAATGCGGTTGATGAAGCCGTTGAAGATGTTGCCGAAGCTGGTGCCGGTGTAGGTGATGTCGAAGCGCGGCACGATGCTCCATTCGTTCTTGGTCTCGAACGTGTACTGGATGCCGAAATTGGCCTTGAAGTTCGGCGCCTGCGGCAGTTCGTTGCCGCGCAGGTTGGTGGTGACGCCTTCGTTGAGCACGGTGAACGGCAGCGCGCCGGTCGGCGTGGCGAACAGCGTGCGCAGCGCCGTCGGCGGGTTGGCGGCGGTCGAGGCCAGCGCCGAGCAGATGCTGAAGGCCCCGGTGGCGCCGTTGATGCCGCTGTCGGCCGCGAAGGCAGTCGGGGCACGCAGGCCAAGGCCGCCGTTGACGGCGCCGACATAGGTGTTGACCGCGGTCGCATTGCCGGTGTTCGAGACGATGGCGCAGTTGGCGCCGTTGGTGATGTCCTTGATGATCACGGCATCGCTGCGGCCGCCCGACGGATCGCGCGGGTTCGACAGGAACTTGTCGGAAGTGACTTCGGTCTTCAGATAGCTGGCGCCGAAGTTGATGGCGAGTTCGCGGGTCGGCTGGATGATGCCGTCGATTTCGACACCGTAGACCTTGGCATCGACGTTGTCGTTGACCGAGGTGCGGGCGACGATGCGGCTGAGCTGCAGGCCCTTGTAGTCATAATAGAAGGCGGTGAAGTTCAGGCGCAGCGTGCCATCGAGGAAGGTGTTCTTCGAACCGAACTCGAAGGAGTTGATGAACTCCGGCGTGAAGCTGTCGCTGACCTGGAAGATCGGCTGCAGCGGCGGGTTGATGCCGCCCGACTTGTAGCCGCGCGAATAGGAGAAATAGAGCAGATTGTCGTCGCTGATCTTCCAGTCGATGACGGCGCGGCCGGTGACTTCCGAGAAGCTGACGGTGCGCTCCTGGAACAGCTGGTTGCCGGTGCGGCCCGGATCGGCATCGAAGCTGCCGACGAAGGGCGAACCAAAGGCGCTGGTGCTGCCATAGGGCACCAGGAACGAGGCCAGCGTCGAACGGGCGCGAACGAACTTGCGGTCGTTGTTGTAGCGCAAGCCGGCGGTGATCTTGATGGTGTCGGTGACGTTGAAATAGGCTTCACCGAAAATGCCGTAGCTTTCCAGCGAGTAATCCTGCTGGTTGTTGCGGAAGAACGGCGTGCCGAGATAGGAGTTCGGGAAAGAAGCGTTCCCTGCCTGCTGGCCAAGCGAGGTGGCCGTGCCGAGAACGCCGGTGACATAGTCGATCCCGAAGGAGTTGACATAGTAATCGAGGTTCTTGGTGGTGATCTTGTTGTAGATACCACCGAGCAGGAAGTTGAACTTGCCGTCGAACTGGCTGGAGATGATCAACTCGCCGGTATAGGCGGTGTTGCGGCCGACCGAGCGGTCGAAGTCGGTCGGCGTCGAAGCGCAGACGCCATTGCCACCGTACACGCCGGTGCCGGTTTCTTCGGCCAGCGAGGTGCAATAGGGGCCGTTGACGCCGTTGGGGATCAGCGCGTTGGCAACGGCGCCGAACTGGCGCAGCGCCTGGCCGCCGGCGCCATTGGCGAAGGCGCGCAGGGTGGTGAGGCCCGGGATATAGCCAGCGGCATTCTGCACCGACAGGTTGTAATCCTGCGAGCTGTCGACCGAATTCTGCTGGTACAAGCCCGAGGCCTGGACGCTGATGCTGCCGAAGTCATGCTTGATGCGCAGCATGGCCTGGATTTCGTCGGTCTTGTAGGTCGGCACATTGTCGGTGTTGACGACGCGCGGATCGGCCGGGTTGATGTTGTTGGCATAGGCATCCGGACCATAAAGGCTGCCGAGGCCGAGCGCGCCAAGGCCGCCGTTGATGTTCAGGAATTCGCTGCTCGAAAGCGTGCCGACAAAGGTCGAATTGGCGTTGGTGGTGCCATAGTCACGACGGCCGGGAAGGCAGCCGAGCACCCCGCTCGGGTCGCGCTGGCAGAGCTGCTTCTGGATGCGGAGACGATCATCGTCTTCCTTGAAGTAGTAACCCATCAGGTCGATGGTGGTGTCCGGCGTCGGCGTCCAGCGCACCGAACCGCGGATGGCGTAAAGGTTGCGGCCATCGATGCGGGTGTTGTCGAACAGGTTGAGCGTATAGCCGCCGCGGTTGAGGTAGGTACCGGCCAGACGCACCGCCAGATTGTCGGTGATCGGGATGTTGACCATGCCCTTGACGCGGATGCTGTCATAATTGCCGTAATCCGCTTCGGCGGCGACATGGAAGGCGTCCATCGTCGGCTTGGCGGTGATGAAGTTGATCACGCCCGAGGTGGCGTTGCGGCCGAACAGCGTGCCCTGCGGGCCGCGCAGCACTTCGACGCGCTCCAGATCGAAATATTCGGTTTCGAACAGGCGGGTGCCGAACAGCGGCAGGTCGTTGGTGTGAATGGCGGTGGCGCTGTCGCAGGTGCCGCCGACGCAAAGGTCACCGATGCCGCGGATGGTGAAGCTCGATCCGGTGAAATTGCCCTTGGTGAAGGTGATGTTGGGCAGGCTGAGCTGGAGATCCGACGAGTTGTTGATCTGCCGCTGCTGCAGCGCTTCGGTGGTGAAGGCGCTGACCGCGACCGGCACGTCCTGCAGGCTCTGCGCCGTGCGCTGGGCGGTAACGACGATTTCCTCGATCGTGTTGGTTTCGGCGGTCGTCGCCTGCGCCGTGTCCTGCGCCATCGCCGGCGTGATGCCGGCGAGGCCGAGAAGCGATACGCCGCCGATCAGGCCGGCACGGAATCCCAAAGCTCGCATCTGAATGATCCTCCCCATAATGCCTCTCCCTCGCCTCCCTGTTGCCGGGAGATTGAAGGGTCATGCCAGCGAAGCGCCGCCATGATTACCTCTCAGTGTGACCAAGGGGGGGCGGGCTTGTCCAGCTATCGAAGGGTCCAGAGGGCACAATCGCGCCACAATCGCTGAAGAGATCGCGGCTTGTTGCGAAAAAAGCACAGTCCGAACGTGGCCGGCGCGCAACTGTCCTGTTACTTTCGCGAGGGGCCCTGTCGCTTTCGCGGGGGCGGCGCCGGGCGGACCGCAATGATGCTGGCGATCGGGCATTCGCCGCCCGAACGCGCGCCGATCGCGTCGCGCCCGGCGCACAATTGGCCGGCCCGCGCCCGGCGATAATAGAAGCCCTGGTAGAAACTTAGCGCCGGGCATTCGCGGGCGAAGAACATGCGGAAATGGCGGCCGTCGCGCATCGTCAGCTCGATAGCGCGATCGCTGAACAATTGCGCACCGGCGATTCTGTCCATCGGGATGCAGCGGTTGCGGCCGATGCGCGGCGGAAACGGGCGAACGGCGAGCGGCCGGCCGGCCTCGATCACCACCCGGACATCCTCGCCGGTGGCGAGGCGCTGCTGCGCTGACGCCGGCGCGCCCAGCATCAGCACTGGCGCGACCCAGCGCAATGCGGCGTTTGCCAGCGGCGATGCCACAATGATCAAGCCTCGATCCCGATTGCCCCGACCGGCTCGCTGCCCCGGCGCGATTGAACGCGCCATGAACTGCGGCGGGATTGCGGCAAACAGACGGCAAAGATGGTCGAGGGCATGGCAGCGGACCTTTGCAGCCGGGGCGCGAGCGCAGCCGGCTCGGTTTTCTCCATTTTTCGTTCCATAACAATGCCCTGCCTTGCGAGGGAGGCGATCGGCAAGCGACGACGTCGCCGCACCGGGGCGCGCGCCGCGGCTTTTTGCTTCGCCCCGCGCCGCGATCGGCGTAATCCCCGGCCATGGCAATCGATGCAACTGCCCTTTCCGCCCTGCAGACCGCCGCCGGCGACGGCAACTGGACGCGCGATCCGGACGTCATCGCACCGCGGCTGCTCGATTGGCGGCGGGTATTCCACGGCGCGGCGCCGCTGCTGCTGCTGCCGCGTCATGTCGATCAGGTGGCGGCGATCGTGCGGGCGGCGGCGGCGCACCGCGTCGGGCTGGTGCCGCAGGGCGGCAACACCGGCCTCGTGGGCGGCAACATCCCGCCCGCCGATGGCAGCTGCGCGATCCTCGGCCTTGGCCGCATGAACGCCATTCGCGCCGTCGATGCCGCCGGGCTGACGATGACGGTGGAGGCCGGCGCCATCCTGCAGACCGTGCACGAGGCGGCAGCGGCGGCGGGCTGTGCCTTTCCGCTGTCGCTCGGCGCCAAGGGCAGCGCCACCATCGGCGGGCTGGTCTCCACCAATGCCGGCGGCGTCCAGGTGCTGCGCCACGGCACGATGCGGGCGCTGGTCGCCGGGCTGGAGGCGGTGCTGCCGTCGGGCGAGGTGCTGCACCAGCTGACCGGGCTCGCCAAGGACAACAGCGGTTATGACATCAAGCAGCTGCTGATCGGCGGCGAAGGCACGCTCGGCATCGTCACCGCCGTCGCGCTGAAGCTGGTGCCGGCGCCGGCGCACCGTGCCATCGCCTGGGTCGGCGTGCCCGCTCCGGCGGCGGCGCTGGCTCTGCTGGCGCGGCTGCGGCGGTTGTCGGGCGGCCAGGTCGAAAGCTTCGAACTGTTGTCCGATGCCGGGCTGCAACTGGTGCTGCAGCATCTGCCTGGCCATCGCGCGCCGCTGGCGACGCAACATCCCTGGCATGTGCTTGTCGAACTGGCGGGGCCGGGCAGTCTCGATGCGCTGCTCGCCGATGGCCTGGCCGAGGCGCTGGCGGCGGGCGAGGCCGGCGATGCGACGATCGCCGCGACGCTGGCGCAGGGACTGGCACTGTGGCGCATCCGCGAGGAACTGCCGGAGGCGGAGCGTCGCGACGGCGTTGCCGTGCACCATGACATCGCCGTGGCGGTGGCGGCGGCGCCGGGCTTCGCGATGGACGCCGGGGCCGCCATCGAGGCGGAATTTCCCGGCGCGCGGGTGCTGGCGTTCGGCCATCTCGGCGACGGCAATCTGCATTTCAACGTGCGCGCGCCAGCCGCGGATGGCCCGGCGTTCCTGGCGGCGCATGGCAAGGCGATCACGGCGCGGGTCTATGATCTGGTGGCGGCGGCGGGCGGCTCGATTTCGGCCGAACATGGCATCGGCGTGCTGAAGCGCGCCGAGCTCGCCCGGCTGGGCGATCCGGCCAAGCTTGCCGCCATCCGCGCCATCAAGGCGGCGCTCGATCCGCTCGGCATCATGAATCCCGGCAAAATGGTCTGATCGGGCGATTGCGGGCGCGGCTGCCCGGCTTGCGCCGGGGCCGTCACATCCCTAGAGAGCCGGGCTTCACGTGACTTTCGGACCCCAAGCTCAGGAATCGCTCATGGCCTCCACGCCCGTCAATGCCGCCCAGTCGCTGCCGCTCTTCTATGGTTCGCTGGTGCCGCTGTCGTCGCAACTGCACCCGACTCACGGCCTGAAGGCGCGCGAGAGCCTGGCTTTCACCAGCGGCACCCATGCCGTGCCGCTGACCGTCGATGAATTCCCGGTCGCGCAGCGCCATTATCCGATCGTCTTCGGCCTGGGCGAAAGCCCGGCGCCGCTCGCTCTGATCGGCCTGCAGGAAGGCCAGAACCTCTATCTCGATGCCGACGGCAAGTGGGAACAGAATGCCTATATCCCGGCCTTCGTCCGTCGCTATCCGTTCATGCTCGCGCGCCTCGCGCCCGAATCGCAGGAACTGTCGCTGTGCTTCGACGACAGCGCCGGCGTCGTCGTCGCGGGTGAGGGCGATCCGCTGTTCGCCGGCACCGAGCCGACCGAGACCACCAAGAACATCCTGCAGTTCTGCGAGCAGTTCGAGCAGGCGGTGATGCGCACCCGCAATTTCATGGAAGAAATGGAAAAGCTGGAGCTGCTGATCGACGGTGAAGTCACCATCCAGCGTCCCGACCTGCCGCAGCCCGCCGTCTATCGCGGTTTCCGCATGGTTTCGGAAGAGAAGCTGCAGAATCTCCGCGGCGACCAGGCGCGCAAGATGGTGCAGAACGGCATGATGGGCCTTGTCTACGCCCATCTGTTCTCGCTCGGCCTCATCTCGCCGCTGTTCGAGCGCCAGTTCCAGGCGAGCACCGCCGCCGCCTGAGATTGCCGCGCTTTCATGGTGCCATGAGGGGCCCGGTCGCGTTACGTTATGCGGCCGGGCCCTTTTTCATGCCCGCCGGTGGAGAGATGCACGCCATGGACCGCAGCCGCTATTCGTCCGTCGCCATGGCACTGCACTGGCTGATCGGCCTCGCCATCATCGGCAATCTGATCGGCGGCCTGACCCATGATGCCTTTCCGCCGGACCAGCGGGCGATCGTCATGGCGCTGCACAAGTCCATGGGCCTGCTGATCCTGGCGCTGACCGTTGTCCGCATCGGCTGGCGCCTGGCCAATGCGCCGCCGCCGCTGCCGGCGCACATGACCGGCGGCGAGCGGCTGGCGGCCAAGGCGACGCATATCGGCTTTTATGCGCTGATGCTGCTGCTGCCGATGAGCGGCTGGGCGCTTGCCTCGGCGGGCAGGCGGCCGCTGGAAATGTTCTGGCTGGTTGCGGTGCCGAAACTGCCGGTCGATGCGGCGATGCGCGGGACCTTCGGCGAAGCCCATGAAATCCTTGGCTGGGTGACGATCGCGCTGCTGGCCCTGCATGTGCTGGCTGTGGTCAAGCACCAATGGTTCGATCGCGACAATGTGCTGGCACGCATGCTGCCGCTGGCGTCGCGCCGCCCGTCCTGAGATCGGCCCCCCCGGAACTGCCGGCCGCCAACCCCGATGCTGCATTGCAGCGGGATTGACACGATATAGTATAACATCTAGCCAAGGAGCGTCCGCAGTCCCTTGAGTGTGCCGTCGATGATCTTGCGCCCTGGTTTCCTTGTCCTGCTCGCCACGATCGCACCGCCGGCGTTCGCGGCCACCGCCGCTGATGTTGCAGAAGCCGCGGCCGAAGCGGGCAGTGAGGCTGTCGCCCCCGCTGCGGACGCCGTCGATACCGACCATGCGCCGCCCTCGGCCGAAATCGTCGTCACCGCGCCCTATGCCCGCGACCGCGCCACCGCCCTGTCGTCGGTCACCGTGCTGCAGGGCACCGACCTTACCCGCGAACTGCGCCCGACCATCGCCGACACGCTGGCGCGCCAGCCCGGCGTGTCGACCACCAGCTTCGGCCCCAACGCCTCGCGGCCGATCCTGCGCGGCTTCCAGGGCGAGCGCGTCCGCATCCTGTCCGATGGCATCGGCAGCTTCGACGTCTCGAACACCTCGGTCGATCACGCCGTCGTCATCAACCCGCAGCTCGCCGAGCGCATCGAGATCCTGCGCGGCCCGGCGTCGCTGCTGTTCGGATCGTCGGCGATCGGCGGCGTCGTCAATGTGCTCGACAAGCGCATCCCGCGGGCGGTGCCCGATGAACCAGTGCATCTCGACCTGCTCGGCACCTATGGCTCGGCGGCCGGCGAAGGCAGTTTCGCCGGCGTCGCCGAAGCTGCGATCACCGAACGCTTCGTCATGCACGTCGATGGCGGCTACAGCGAAACCGGTGACCTGCGGGTCGGCGATTTCGTCCTGTCGCGTCCGGCGCGCGCCGCGGCGCTGGCCAGCGCCGAGCCGGCGGCCAATGCGCTCGCCAGCCTGCGCGGGCGCCTGCCCAATACCGCGGCCCGCACCTGGACCGCCGGGGTCAGCGGCGCCTATATCGCCGATGGCGGCTCGCTGGGCGTCTCCTACAGCCATTATGACAGCGTTTACGGCATTCCGATCCGCTATGATCTGGCGACCGGCGATGGCGAAGCCGTCCGCCTCGCCGTCCGCCAGGACCGTATCGATGCGCGCGCCGAGGTCGAGACCGGCGGCTTCATCGATCGCGTCAAATTCCGCTTCGGTTTCGCCGATTACCGCCATGTCGAGATCGAACCCGATGGCGCGATCGGCTCGACCTTCCTCAACAAGGGTCTGGAAGCACGCATCGAGCTCGCCCAGGCGCGGCGCGAGATCGGCGGCGGCGCGATCTGGCAGGGTGCCAGCGGGGTCCAGCTGTTCACCCGCGACTTCGACGCAATCGGGGAAGAAGCCTTTGTGCCGCGCAACAGCACCGTGCAGATCGGCCTGTTCACCCTGCAGGAACTCGATTTCGGGGCACTGAAGACCGAGGCCTCGGCGCGCTATGAGCACGCCAGCGTGCAGGCCGCCGTCGGGGATTTCCGTGGCAATCCGGTGTTCGTCGATCGCCGTTTCGATCTCTTCTCGGGGTCGGTCGGTGCCAGCTATGGCTTCGCCCCCGGCTGGCGGATCGGCGTCAACCTGTCGCACACCGAGCGCGCCCCGGCGGCCGAGGAACTGCTGGCCAATGGCCCGCATGCCGGCACCCAGGCTTTCGAGATCGGCAATCCGGACTTCGCCAAGGAACGCGCCGATGGCGCCGAACTCGTGCTGCGCGGCAAGGGCGATCGCTACAGCTTCGAAGCCTCGATCTATTACAACCGCTTCCACGGCTATATCGTCGAGCAGCAGACCGGCGCCGTCGAGGATGGGCTGCCGGTCTTCCAGCAGATCCAGGCCGGCGCGCGCTATTTCGGTGTCGAGGCCCAGGCGAGTTATCGCCTCGCCAGCATCGGCGCTGCCGACATCAGCGCCGATGCGCTGGTCGATTATACCCGCGCCGATCTGCTCGGCGGCGGCGGCCCGGTGCCGCGCATCCCGCCACTCCGGCTGCTCGGCGGCCTGTCGGCACGTGCCGACCGCTGGGACGCTCGCGCCGAGATCGAGCATGGCTTCGCGCAGCGCCGCGTCGCGGCTTTCGAGACCGGCACCGACGCCTTCACCCTGGTGAATCTGTCGTTCAGTGTGCGCCCGTTCGCCGATCGCCCGGATACGTCGCTGGTGTTTTCGGCAAACAACATCTTCGATGTCGATGCCCGGCGCCACGCGTCGTTCCTGAAGGATTTCGCGCCGCTGGCCGGGCGCGACATCCGCGTCTCGCTGCGCTTCACACTGTAACGTTTCGGGGGCGTCGTCGTTCCGCCGGCGCGCCTCTTGCAAGAATTTCAGCCGATCCTATCTCGGTATTGGCGCTGCTGCCTGCCCCCCCTTGTGCGGCAGCGTCATCGTGGCCCCGCCTCCCCCCCTTGGCGGGGCCACGCCTCCCTGAACTTCTGCCGCCTCTGCCCGAACGGGCAGGGGCGGATTTTTTTCGGGCGGGTTCCCGCCGAGGCGCACGCCAGATCGTGGCTCGTGAGCCTCCAGCGGAAGACCTCCGCGCTTACTCCGCGGCGTCGCGCAGCGCCGGTGCCAGCGCCAGCGTCGGCGCGCGGGCGACCAGCAGCGTCGCCAGCCCGGCAAAGGCATCGGCGACGGCGGCAAAGCCGGCGTGCGGCGTGAAGCGGGCGATATCCATGTAGAGCTGGCGATCGATCTCGATCTGCACGGCGTGGATGCCGGCGGCGGGCTGGCCATGATGTTCGGTAGTATGGCCGCCGGCATAGGGCAGGTTGCGCGCGACGCGCCAGCCATGCCCGCGGAAATGCTGCTCGATGAGGTCGACAAGGCCGGCGGCGGCGCTGGTGCCATGGCGATCGCCGATCACCACTTGCGGCGGCTGGGCGCCGGCCGGCTGCGGCATCGAATGGCAATCGATCAGCACGGCATGGCCATGGCGGGCCTGGGCGCGGGCCAGCAGTTCGGTGATGCGGCGGTGCCAGGGCCGGTGCACGGCGGCGAGGCGGCGGCGCGCCTCGTCGGGCGCCAGCCGGCGGCGGTAGATCTCCAGCCCCTGCGCTGCCACCCGCGGCAGCACGCCGAGCCCGGCGGCGACGCGATCGGTGCCACGCGCCGCAACCGCCAGCGGCGCGTCGAACATCGCCGGATCAAGCTCGTCCTCGGCGCGGTTGAGATCGAGCCAGGCGCGGCCATAGCGCGCCCGCAGCACCGGCACCGCTGCGACGCCATCGAGCAGCGCATCGACCATCGGGTCCTCGGCGCGGCGCAATTGGGCGAAGCCGAGCCGCGTCAGCGCGAGGAAGTCGGCCGGATAGTCGCGCCCGGAATGTGGGGAGGCCATCACCAGCGGCCAGCGGCCATCGGTGTCGCCACTGACGCTGAAACCGGAAAGCAACGAATCGTCGGCAAACTGCATGGCGGGGACGTTAGGGGAGGGGCGCCGCCGGTGCCAGCGGTCTCGCGTCGCAGCCGCAACCGCAGGGCCAGCAATTTGCCCGCCGATATCGGCAAAAAAGCGCGTCACGGCGCTTGCCAATCCTGGCTCGCCCCTCTAACAGCGCCCGACGCGGATCGCGACGGCTGTCGGGATGTGGGCGCGTAGCTCAGTGGTAGAGCACTGTGTTGACATCGCAGGGGTCGCAAGTTCAATCCTTGCCGCGCCCACCACGCCCTGCCGCACGGATGACAGTTTCGAAGCGGCGACTCTTCTGGCCCCGGCGCGGTTGATGGCATGCCGAAATGATGGTCTGCCCGAACGGTAGCATGGCTGTCACGCGACTGTCATTTGGGGCACCTAGAGGCAGTAAAGGGCGATGCATCGCCAATGCGGGGTGGCATGAATTTCTTGAGCATCATCGGAGTCCGGCGCGGTCCGGCGCGTGCGGCGTTGGCCGGGCTTCTGGTTGGCGGGCTGGCTCTCGCCGGCTGTTCGACGGAGCCGACCAAGGCACCGGAATCGGGCAATGATTTCACCGGGGCCGGCGCGACCTTCCCGGCGCCGATCTATGCCAAATGGGGATCGGCCTATCGCAAGGTTTCCGGCAACAAGCTCAATTACCAGGCGATCGGTTCCGGCGCCGGCATCGCCCAGATCAAGGCGCGCACCGTCGATTTCGGGGCGACCGATGCGCCGATGGCGCCAGAGGAGCTCGCCGCCAACGGCCTGGTGCAGTTCCCGGCGGTGATCGGGGCGCTGGTCACCATCGTCAACATCCCCGGCATCGACAATGGCGCGCTGAAGCTGACGCCCGCCGTCATCGCCGATATCTATCAGGGCAAGATCACCCGCTGGAACGATCCGGCGCTGGTCAAGCTCAACCCCGGCCTGACGCTGCGCCCGGTGCCGATCACGCCCGTCTATCGCTCCGATTCGTCCGGCACCACCGCGGTGTTCACCAATTTCATGAAGAAGGCGGCGCCGAACTGGACGCTGGGCGCCGGCAAGACCGTGTCCTGGCCGGTCGGCACCGGCGGCAAGGGCAATGACGGCGTCGCCGGCAATGTGAAGAACAGCGTCGGCACCATCGGCTATGTCGAGTTCAACTATGCCGCCGCCAACCGCCTGGCGATGACGCAGCTGGCCAATGCCGATGGTAAGTTCGTGCTGCCGGCCCCGGCCGGCTTCGTCGCGGCGGCGTCGCAGGCCGATTGGGCGAATGCGCCGGGGGCCACCGTCGACATGCTCAACCTGCCCGGCGCCGATGTCTGGCCGATCGTTTCGGCGACCTATATCCTGATGCCGATGCAGCCGGCCCGCAAGCAGCCCGCCGCCGAGGTGATCCGCTATTTCGCCTGGTGCTTCCGCGATGGCGGCGCCGCGGCCGAGGAACTCGGCTATGTGCCGCTGCCGCTGGCCGCCACGTCGCGCGCCGCGATCGAGTGGCGCCGGGTCAAGGTCGGCGACGCCGCATGAGCGAGCGGGCGCCGACGTCGGGCAGGTCCACGCAGGGCGCGCTCGCCGAGCGTGGCTTTGCCGGCGTGGTGCTCGGCAGCGGCGTCATCGTGCTGCTGCTGCTGGGTGCGATCATCGTCATGCTGGCGATCGGATCGGCACCGGCGTTCCGCGAATTCGGCCCCGGCTTCTTCACCTCGTTCGTCTGGGATTCGGTGAACGAGGTCTATGGCGCCGGCATCATGATCTGGGGCACGCTGGTGACCTCGCTGCTGGCGCTGCTGCTGGCGGTGCCGCTCGCCACCGGCTGCGCCTATTTCCTCACCGAACTGCTGCCCGACTCCTTGCGCAAGCCGATCGGCACGCTGGTGTCGCTGCTCGCCGCGATTCCGTCGATCATCTACGGCATGTGGGGCTTTTTCGTGCTGGCGCCGCTGCTGAGTGCGTTCTTCCTCGCCGTGTCCGATCGCTTCGTCGACAGCCCCGCCATCTACAATTTCCTGATCGGCATTTCGGGCACCAGCATCTTCACCGCCGGGCTGGTGCTGGCGGTGATGGTGCTGCCGCTGATCACCGCACTGTTCGTCGAAATCCTCGGCGCGACGCCGGTGGTGCTGAAGGAATCGGTCTATGGTCTCGGCGCGACGCGCTGGGAGGTCATCCGCAACGTCGCCATTCCCTATGGCCGGCGCGCGATGGTCGGCGCCGTCATGCTCGGCCTCGGCCGCGCGCTCGGCGAGACCATGGCGGTCACCTTCGTCATCGGCAATGCGACCCGCTGGTCGCCGTCGATCTTCAACCAGGGCTCGACCATCGCCTCGACGATCGCCAATGAATTTGCCGAAGCCGGCTTCGGCTCGATGAAGCTGGCGGCGCTGCTGGCGCTGGGGCTGACGCTGTTCATCATCTCGTTCGGCGTGCTGGCCGCGGCCCGCGCGCTCGTTTCGCCGCGGCAGGGTTGAGGCGATGGCCGTCGTCACCTCGCCGCTCGCCGCGCGCCGCAAGCGCACCAGCAAGATCGTCGCGGCGCTGTGCATGGCGGCGGCGGGCATCGCGCTGGCGGTGCTGTTCTCGATCCTGTTCACGCTGGTGTCGCGCGGCCTGCCGGCGCTGACCTTCCGGCTGTTCACCACCGAAACCCTGCCCACCGGCGAGAATGGCGGGCTTGCCAATGCCATCGTCGGCAGCCTGATCCAGGTCGGCATCGGCATGGCGATCGCGACGCCGATCGGCGTGCTCGCCGGCACCTATCTGGCCGAATATGCCCAGAAATCGCGGCTGGGGGCGGTCACCCGTTTCGTTTCCGACATATTGCTGTCGGCGCCGTCGATCCTGGTCGGCCTGTTCGTCTATGAACTGATGGTGGCGACGACCAAGACCTATTCGGCCATCGCCGGTTCGGTGGCGCTGGCCGTCATCGCCATCCCGATCATCATCCGCACGACGGAAGACATGCTGAGCCTGGTGCCGGTGCCGCTGCGCGAGGCGGCCGCGGCCCTGGGCGCGCCGAAATGGAAGGTGACGACGCTGATCGCCTGGCGCGCCGCCGGCGCCGGCATGCTCACCGGCCTGCTGCTGGCGCTGGCCCGTGTCGCCGGCGAGACGGCGCCGCTGCTGTTCACTTCGCTCGGCAACCTCAACTGGTCGACCTCGCTCAGCGAGCCGATGGCCAGCCTGCCGCTGACCATCTACCAGTTCGCGGCGAGCCCCTATGGCGATCTGGTCGAGCTGGCCTGGGCCGGGGCCCTGCTCATCACCGTCGGCGTGCTGGCGATCAACATCATCGCGCAGCTCGTCGTTGGCCGCAAACGCTAGGAATTCGCCATGGCTGACGCCGCCCCCGTGACCCCCACCGGCGAACGCGCCCAGATCAGCGTGCGCGGCCTCGATTTCTACTATGGCAGCAACAAGGCGCTGAAGAACATCAACCTCGATTTCGGCGAGAAGCGGGTGACGGCGCTGATCGGGCCATCCGGTTGCGGCAAGTCCACGCTGCTGCGCGTCATCAACCGCATGTACAGCCTGTATCCGGACCAGCGCGCCACCGGCGAAGTGCTGATGGACGGGCAGAATCTGATCGACGAAAAGGTCGATCCGACCGACCTGCGCGCCCGCATCGGCATGGTGTTCCAGAAGCCGACGCCGTTCCCGATGTCGATCGCCGAGAATATCAGCTTCGGCGTCAAGCTGCACGAGCGGCTGAACCGCGCCGAGATGGAAGCGCGGGTCGAATGGAGCCTCAGGAAGGCGGCGATCTGGGACGAGGTCAAGGACCGGCTGAACAGTTCGGCGCTCGGCCTTTCGGGCGGCCAGCAGCAGCGCCTGTGCATCGCCCGCACCATCGCGGTGAAGCCACAGGTGCTGCTGTTCGACGAGCCGACCTCGGCGCTCGATCCGATCTCGACGGCGAAGGTCGAGGAGCTGATCGCCGAACTGCGCGCCGATTTCACCATCGCCATCGTGACGCACTCGATGCAGCAGGCGGCGCGTTGTTCGGACCAGACGGCGTTCCTGTATCTGGGCGAAGTCATCGAAGTTGGCTCGACGAGCCAGGTCTTCACCGCGCCGCGCGAGCAGCGGACCAAGGACTATGTGACGGGGCGGTTCGGGTAGGGCCTTTTCGCCGTCCTTGTCGCCAAGGTTCTTATGTGGGATTGTGCGGCATGACCGACACCGATTTTGCTGTCGTTTTGGCCTCCTATGCAGCATGCGCTTGGACATCGCGCTTCATACCGCGGACTGGTCTTTTGCTTCGGGCGGCACCGCTTGTTTTTCTCGGACCCGCTGCATGGGCGATGTCCCAGGGATTGAGTTTTTTGTTGCCGGGTCAGTTGAACCTCGCTCTGCAAATCAGCGGTTTTTTACTAATTCTGGTAGACGTGTATCTGAGGTTCCGCGAATCTTTCAATACGGATTGAAGTTGCGTAGCTGGATCAACCTGAAGATCGTCTTGCAAACTGCGTCGCGATTACACCGAGCTCGATGCCCGCAGCCTCAATTGTCGATGTCGGTGAGATGCTGACGTCATTGGTCGCCATCCCCGCCGGTCGCTTCCGCATGGGCGCCGACGACGCCTATCCCGAGGAAGCGCCGGCGCACCTCGTCGAGGTCGATGGTTTCGCCATCGAGGCGAATTTCCGACGTGATTGCATGGTAAGGTGTGCCCAATGGCGGGGCGAGCAAAGCCGTCTAAGTAACGCTGATGGGTGAACTGCGCCTGCGATTCGAGCCAGATGACGAGTGGCTTGGTGAGCTGACTGCCACCGTAAAGGCGAAAGGCTTTTCGGGTGTTGGTTCGGCCTGGATTTCCACGGCAGAGCTTCGCGAGTTTGCCGCTGCCGTTTTGGCCTACCCACTGCCGGTCGACGGCCCACCCATGCTAGTGGGCGGGTTGGGAGGCTCTGAAACGCGATCACCGCAAACGACATTGCTGCTGCGACTGGATCGGCACGACGCCCGGGGAGCGGTTCGGGTTACGGTGCAACTGGCGACGGAGGTCTGGCATGGTGAAGAGCAGGACCTCGCCAAGATCACGACCGTGCGTTTCGTGGTAAGCTACAGCGACATCAGCCGATTCAGCATGGCGCTGTCCTGCCTGCTGGATGGCGGCGCAAGCGAAGCCGTGCTTGCTGCCAGTCCGACCTGATACCCCATTACCGCAACTTTCGGACTGCGGACCAATCGCTCATTGTGCCGCGGCCACATCCTCGTTGACGCTATGGGTCTGGGAAGGTCAGAGGAAGCGGTGCCGCTCGCGCTTACCCCCCTGGTCCCGATCCCCGCCGGCCGCTTCACCATGGGCGCCGACGATGCCTATCCCGAGGAAGCCCCGGCGCACCTGGTCGAGGTCGATGGTTTCGCCATCGAGGCGCATCCGGTCACCAACGCGCAGTTCGCGGCGTTCGTCGCCGCCACCGGCCATGTCACCGTCGCCGAGACGGCGCCCGATCCCGCCGATTATCCGAATGCCGATCCGGCGCTGCTCGTGCCCGCCAGCCTGGTGTTCCGGCGCACGCGCGGGCCCGTTGACCTGAAGGACTGGCAGCAATGGTGGCGGCTGTTGCCGGGCGCCGATTGGCGGCATCCGCAGGGGCCGGGGTCGTCGCTGGCCGGGCTGGAGGATCATCCCGTCGTCCATGTCGCCCATGCCGATGCCGAGGCCTATGCCGTCTGGGCCGGGCGTGCCCTGCCGACCGAGGCGGAATGGGAATATGCGGCGCGCGGCGGCCTCGATGGTGCGCCCTATGCCTGGGGCAAGGTGTTCCGCCCCGGCGGCAAGGCGATGGCCAACAATTGGAGCGG
>JAIXZK010000216.1 GCA_027489695.1 Sphingomonadales bacterium | reverse complement strand
GCATTGAGATAGCGCCGCCGGTCCTCGAGATCATCGAGCGTCACCAGCAACTGCGCCATGGTCAGCCCGGCATCGGCCAGCAGCGCCGACCAGATCGCCGCCAGCGCCACCTGGCCGACCGCCGCCGCCGCCTGCGCATCCTCCAGGCTCGCCCGCCCGCCGCCGGACAGCCCGAGCCGCCGTGCGCCGAGCGCAATGGCGCCGGAGGAGACGACGATGACCTGCTGGCCGGCCTGTCGCGCCGCGGCGATGTCGGCCACCACCGATGCCAGCCATTCGCGCCGTACCTCACCGGCGGGGGTGATGAGCAGCGACGAGCCGATCTTGACGACGAGGCGGGGGCAGCCGGGCGCCGAGAAGCGGGGAGTCACGGAATAGTGCCTCCGGCGGCTGGGGCCTTGGGCCCCAGACCCCATTTTGTGGGTAGCCGCCGGGACGGAACGGCTGCCGCGGTGGCTTGTATCGACGCTGAAACGGCTCCCCCCCCTGGAGGGGGGAGGCGAGAGACGCCCGCAGGGCGGACCTGGGGGTGGTCGCCCCGCGCCCAAGCCTTTGCAGGTGGAGACCACCCCCTCCCGCCGCGCTGCGCCCGAGTCGCCTCCCCCCTCCAGGGGGAGGAGTCCGCTTGTCCCGCCCCGATCGAATGAAAGCGCGAACCAAAACAAGATGGGGTCTGGGGCCCAAGGCCCCAGCCGCCGGAGGCACTTTCTACCCCAAGGCTCACAAAGGCGCCCACGCCCGCGAAGCGGCGAGCGGATCGTCCGCCTCGCGGCCGGCGATTTCGATCAGCGAATCGAGCACCGCATCGAGCCCGGCGCGGGTGGCGGCGGAGAAGACCAGCACCGGCACGCCGCTGGCGGCTTCCAGCGCGCGTTTCTTGGCGGCGAGGCCCTGCGGGCTGACAAGGTCGGCCTTGGTCAGGGCCAGCACTTCGGGTTTGTCGGCGAGGCCGGCGCCATAGGCGTCGAGTTCCTCGCGTACGGTGCGCCAGGCTTCGACCGGGCCGGGCTGGCTGGCGTCGATGAGGTGGAGGAGGACGCGGCAGCGCTCGATATGGCCAAGGAAGCGGTCACCGATGCCGACGCCATCGGCGGCGCCGGCGATCAGCCCGGGGATATCGGCCGCCACCAGCTCGCGGCCCTTGTGGCTGATGACGCCGAGCTGCGGCTTCAGCGTGGTGAAGGGATAGGCGCCGACCTTGGCGCCGGCGTTGGAGACGGCGTTGATGAAGGTCGATTTGCCGGCGTTCG
The DNA here is from genome assembly GCA_027489695.1 of Sphingomonadales bacterium. Taxonomy (GTDB): domain Bacteria; phylum Pseudomonadota; class Alphaproteobacteria; order Sphingomonadales; family Sphingomonadaceae; genus Sandarakinorhabdus. The sequence continues at coordinate 7,998 of JAIXZK010000216.1, read as the reverse complement.
GCGCGCCGAGCAGGCCGACGTCGGCGAGCAATTTCAGGCGCAGCCACACCCACATCTCGTTACCGGGAAAGCCCGGCTGGAACTGGCGCGGGGCGCGGTTGGTGCTGCTCTTGTAATGGTCGTTGCCCTTGCCGCCGTCACCGCCGCGCAGCAGCACGACGCGCTGGCCGGGGCGGGTGAGGTCGGCGAGCAGGGTGCGCTCCTCGTCATCGGCGAGGATTTCGGTGCCGACGGGGACCTTGATGGTCAGCGTGTCGCCGCTGGCGCCGGTGCGGTTGCGGCCCATGCCATGGCCGCCGCGCTGCCCGCGGAAATGCTGGGTGTAGCGAAAGTCGATCAGCGTGCCGATGCCTTCCTTGGCTTCGAACACGACATCGGCGCCGCGGCCGCCGTCGCCACCATCGGGGCCGCCATATTCGACGAACTTCTCGCGGCGGAACGACACCGATCCATCCCCGCCGGCGCCGGAGGAGACGAAGATCTTGGCCTGGTCGAGAAACTGCATGGGGGCAGGGGCTTTCGGGCAACGATCGGGCAAAACAAAAAGGGGCCGGTTTCCCGGCCCCTTTTCAAACGCGCAGATTGGCGTTGCCAGCTTTGTGGGGCCGGTTATTCGGCGGCGATGGCTTCCGGGGCCGCAGCGCGCGGATCGACCGAGACATACTTGCGGCCGAGCTTGCCTTCGTGAAACACGACGACGCCGTCCGAGGTAGCGTACAGGGTGTGATCCTTGCCCAGGCCGACATTGCGGCCGGGGTGGACGCGAGTGCCGCGCTGGCGGATGATGATGGTGCCGGCGAGCAGCTCCTGGCCACCGAAACGCTTCACGCCCAGGCGACGGCCGACCGAATCACGACCGTTGCGCGAAGAGCCGCCTGCTTTTTTATGAGCCATTGCGAACTACCTCAACCGATGTTGGTGATGCGCAGCACGGTCAGCATCTGGCGATGGCCGTTCTTGCGACGATAATTGTGGCGGCGCTTCTTCTTGAAGATGATGATCTTCTCGCCCTTGGTCTGTTCGACGATCTCGGCGGTGACGCTGCCACCGGCGGTGAGCGTGGCGCCTTCGCCGAGCATCAGCGCTTCGAGATTGACGATCGAACCTTCTTCGCCGTCGATCTTCTCGACGACGATACGATCATCGGTGGCGACCCGATATTGCTTGCCGCCCGTGCGCACGACTGCGAACATTTCGAAAACCTTGGCAACATGATGATGACGACGGCACAACAAGGTCCCGCCGAGCGAAGGCGGGGCGATAAGCCAAGCCGCCGCCCCTGTCAACGCCGGCGCGGCAATCGCCGCCGGAATATCCCCGGTCGCCAGCCAAGACGTTGAGCCCGCTGCCCCGAACCGCTAGCGTTGCTGCCAGATGGACGCAACCACGACGCAGACCCGGCCCCGGCGCCGGCCTGGATTCGGCACCATGCCGCTGCGTCGCCTGCCCTTGCGTCGTCTCGTGCTGATCGGCATTGCGCTCTGCCTCGCCATTTCCATCGCCATCGGCTTCATCCCGCGCCGCATCGATGCCGCCGAGGCCGAAGCGATCGGCGACCGGGTGCTGGCCTCCTACCAGCGCGGCAGTGGCCAGCCGCCAGCGCTGTTCACCCGGCGCGAAACCCGCGCCTGGGCCGATGGCTGGGAATTGCGCTGGCGCTATCGCCCCTGCCTGCAGGTGGCGTCCCTCCGCGTGCTGGTCAGCCACGACGGCCGGCGGGTGCGGCTGGCGGAACTGCCGGACTGCGCGCCGGCGGCGGGCGGTGGCGGGGTGCCGCTGAAGGTTTGAACGAGGGTCGCGGACAGACTGCCTCCCTCCCCCGTTGTGGGGAGGGCGACTCGGCGTCTTCGCCGAGCGGGGTGGGGGGCTCTTTCTGCGGCGTCCGGGAAGCTACCCCCACCCCGCTCGCGCCGAAGAGGCGCGAGTCGCCCTCCCCGCATGGGGGAGGGAGGCGCAAATTTCTCCGGCCTGTTAGCGCAACGCGCCGGCCAGGGCCGACATCGTCTCGCTGGCCACCTGGCGGCCGACGCCTTCCGGCGTGATCGGCGGTGGCGCGGCGCGGACGAAGCCGCCGGGGCCGGCGACGAGCGGCGCGCGGCCGAGCGGCGGAACGCCGCGGCTGAGCACATTGACCAGCACGCGGGCGCGGCGCAGGTCCTTGACGGTGACGCGGAAGGCGGCGCCGCTCGGCGTGTTGGCCGGGGTCTGGTTGATCTCGACGAGCAGGTCGGCGCGCGCGGTGGCGGCCATCGCCTCGATTTCCTGGACGTTCGGCTCGCGGCCGACGCCGCGGGCGCCGCGCGAGGTGCGCATGGCGATGCTGCGATCGATCAGTACCGCGCCATTGCTGGTCAGCGCCTGGGTGAAGGCGGCTTCGACGGCGAAATCATCGACTTCGGCGAGCTGGCGGGTGCTCGGGTCGCGCTCGCGCGAACGGCCGGTGTCGTACTGCATCGTGCTGCTCGAGGCGCCGAAGCCGGGCCCGCGCACATAGGCGCTGTCGACATCGACACGGCCGGTGTTGCGATAGTTGGAGGCGACTTCGTCGGTGAACGACTTGTTCCAGAACACCATCATCTTCGGCCGCTTGGCGCGGGTATAGGCGGCGCGGAAGTTCGATGCGGCGACGACGCCCTGCGGGATCGGCCGCGGCGGCGGGGCCAGCACCTCGGGCTCGCCCTCGCGCATCAGCGGCGAGGGCAGTTCGGCATCGCGATATTGCTGGGCGCCGGCAGCACCGGCGACGAGCAGGGCAGCGGCGGCTGCCAGGGCGGGCAGCCGGCTCACAGGTTCGGCCGCAGTTCGATCAGGAAGGCATCGACGCGGTCGCGGCCGATCGAGCTTTCCTCATAGACGGCGGTGGCGCGCGGCGAGAGATACACTGTCTTCCACGCCGACGCTTTCTCGGTGGGGATCTGGTTGGCATCCATGAAGTTGGAGCGGAATTGCACGGCCAGCGCCTGGCTGGTGCAATTGACCACCCGCGCCGTCAGCTTGACGCCATTGGTCGGGGTGCGCTGCGCGAACACCGCCTCGACCACCATCGAACGGCCGAGCTTCCTGTCGGTGAACAGCACCGAGTTGAGATCGATCGGCGTCATCGAGGTCGAGACATTGGCGATCAGCGCCGGCCCGCCCGCCGATGGCGCGGCGCGAGCGCGGAAAGTCTCGCATTGCACCACGCGATTCTCGCGAGCCTGCGCCGCCGAGGCGAGCAGGCCCGGGACGACGACCGCCAATCCGATGGCGGCGAGCCCGAGCCGATCCATTCTCATGTCACTTTCCTCCCTCGAGTTCCGCGCGGAAACCCACATTCCGGGCAGCATCCTTGCGGGCAACGGCCATGCGCACGCCGACATCGTCGCCCGGTGCATCGTCGACGCGCAGCGCCGAACGCGACCGGGTCCAGGCGATGCTGCACTTGCCGGCGCGTGCCTGCATCATCGGGACCGGCGGCAGGGTCAGCTGACCAAAGGGCCCGGAGAAGCTCACATCGACATCGGGATCGCCGGGCACCCGCGCCGTGGCGATGGAGATCAGGTCGGGCAGCTGGTCCCAATAGCGGATATCGGCTTCGGCCTTCATCGCGCCGCCGAGCAGGCCGAGCGCCAGACCGCCCAGCGCCATATAGGCGCCGGTATCGCCGCCGACCATGGCGCCGCCGGCGAGCAGGCCGCCGGCGACCGCGGTGGTGCCGGTCTTGAGATTGGCCTTGCCCTTCAGGATGCCGTCGATCGGGCGACCGCCGCGCGTCGTCGCCTGATAGAGGATGCTGGCGGCGGTCTGGCCCTGCAGCGCGCGACCCTGGGCCGGTGCCGGCACAGCCGCCGCGGCGCCGCGACGACCGCGAGGCGACGGCGCCGCCGATTGCATTTCGGGCGGCAGCGAGAAGAAGGCCATGGTCTCCGGGAAGCCTTCGGTGGCGCGGAAGACCAGCTTTTCCTTGTTGCCGCCTTCGCGCGCCTTGGTCGGGCCGGCGCCGAGTTCGGCGATCATCAGCAGGTTATGGTCCTTCGGCGGCTCGACGAGGTCGGCCTGCGCCTTGGTGGCATATTCGAACTCGGCGCGGGGATCGTCGCCCATGCAGCGTGTTGCCCAGCCGATCAGATAGTTCATCACGCCGAAATCGGCCTGGAACTCTTCATATTCGGAGACCGAATCCTGATATTCGGCGCTCTTGAACGAGGCACGAGCGTTGCCGTAGTCGCCGGCGCGCAGATAGAGCAGGCCGCGGTAATAATAGGCCATGGCGCGCTCATAGGGCTCTCCGCGCCAGTCCTTGTTCGATTCCTTGCCGAAGATGCTCTTGGCGGCCTTGGCGCGATTGTCCTTGGTGAACACCGCCTCGATGCGCACCAGCGCCGCGTCGAACGACGCCTCGGCGGTCTGGTAATCGCCGATTTCCATGGCGGCGAGGCCGATGCGGTTGAAGTTCAGCACGGCATTGCGCTCGCCGCCGGTATAGAGGTTGCGGGCGAGCGGCTTGAGCGGATCGGGGCGGCGGGCGACATAGGCTTCGACTTCCTCGGGCGTCGCGAGCTTGGCGCGCGGTGCGGCGTGCGCCGTTCCCACAAGTGCCATTGCCATTGCCACGCCGACGAACGCTCCCGACCGTACTGCCATGCCCTGCCCCCCAGTTGTTCAAAACACCCCGGCGCCGCCGCCCCAGCGGCGCCGTGGATCGATTATCGGTTCATGTCCCGAGCCGTCTGCTGGCGGACGGTCACATAGGGTTCCGAAATATAGACGGTTTCGGTCGATTCGAGATCGACCAGCTCGAACATCAGCTGCATGGCGCGCTGCTCGGCGCCGGTGCGGCCGTCGCGGCCGTCGATCGAAGTCAGCCGGCCGATCAGCCGGTAATCGGCGCCGGCGACGGCGCGGGTCAGCCCGCGCGTGCCGACATCGGTCTGGCCCTGGCGCTTCAGCTCGCGCTCTTCCTCGATCAGCTGGACATTCTCGCGGCTGAGGAAGCGCAGACGCCCTTGCGCGGCGCGGATCAGCTGGGCGCGCAGCTGGTCGGAAATCACATCGGTGTCGATGCGCTGGCTCGACTTGTTGTAGATGTGCGCGCCGTCAAGGATGATGCGCGGCGGCCGCGGCGCGTTCATGATGTCCGGCCGCTGGAACAGGTCGCGGACCAGGATGTCGGCCATCTTGGTGATGTCGGCGATGCCGATGCCGGTGCCGAAATTGGCCATGCGGCTGGTCGGATCGATATCCTCGGCGGGCCGCGCCCGCTGCGCCTCGGCGGGGCTCAATGCCCAGGCCGCGCACAATGCCGTTGCCACCAGAACCGACCGATTCATCTCGCCCCCCGCATCGATGCACCGCCGTTTCGGCGGCCAAGCTTCAAAGGCTTACTGCAAAATCAATAAGTGTGGCAACAGTCTGTTCCGTAGCGGTCGAACCGTTTTGGCAGCTATCCCGAAAGCGTCGCGACGAAGCGAGCGGCGCGGGGGGCAATCTCCGCCGCCGTCATCCCCGGCCGGTACAGCGCGCTGCCCAGCCCGAAGCCATCGGCGCCGGCGTCGCGCCAGGCCGCCACGGCCTCGGGCGTGATGCCGCCGACCGGCAGCAACAGGGTGCCGCGCGGCAGCACGGCGCGCATCGCCTTCAGCACGGCGGGCGATCCCGCCTCGGCCGGGAAGAACTTCAGGCCATGCGCCCCGGCGGCGAGCGCGGTGAAGGCTTCGCTGGGCGTGAAGAAGCCGGGCAGCGAGACCAGGCCGGCGGCGACGGTCGCGGCGATTACCGCAGAGTCGGTCGCCGGCGAGACGATGATCTGGCCGCCCGCCGCCGCCACCCGCGCCACGGCATCGACATCGAGAACGGTGCCGGCGCCGATCAGGGCGCGGGTCCCGGCCAGCCCGGCCAGCCGGGTGATGCTGGCATAGGGTTCCGGCGAATTCAGCGGCACCTCGATGATGCGGATACCGGCCTCGATCAGCGCTTCGCCGATGGCTTCGGCTTCATCGGGGCGCAGGCCGCGCAGGATGGCGATGAGCGGGCATTGCGCCAGCATCGCCTGGAAGCGTTCGACGAGCGCGCTCATCGCGGCGACGCCAGCGCCAGCAGGGCGCGCGCGCCGGCGACGAAGGCCGCCTCGCCGTCGATGATCCGGCTATTGCGATGGGCGCGCTCCAGCGCCACGGCGAAACGCTCGCACAGCGCCGGATCGCCGATCAGCGGCACGACATCGGCGCGCAGCCGGCCGAGGCCAAGGCGGACATCGGCGCCGATCAGCAGGCCGGAAATGCGGCTGGCGGCGTCGGCCGCCGGCAGTGCGCCGGTCACCACCCGCGCCCGCACCGAGAACAGCTCGGCCGGCAGGTCGGCGACGGCGAGCGCATGATCGACGCCGGCGACAAAGGGCGCATCGGTGCCGGGCGGGGTCTGCAGCAGGTCGGACAGGATCGAGCGCGCCGTCAGCGCCGCGAACAGGTCGCCGGTCATGATGGTGCGGAAGCGGGCGATGGCGCCATCCTCGATCTCCACCCATTTGCTGTGGGTGCCGGGGTGGCAGACGAGGCCGTCGCCGATCCGGCCGGCGGCGAGCGCGCCGAGCAGCTGCACTTCCTCGCCGCGCATGATGTCGGGCCGCGCCGCATCGACGACGCCGGGAACCAGCAGCACGCCGGCGCGCGGGCGGAGCATGGCGGCGGCGATCCCGGCCAGCGTCGCCGGTGCCGGCACGTAGGGCGCCTCGATCCAGCCGCGGTTCGAACCGATCATGCCGGCGAGCAGCAGCGGCCGGCCGGCGGCCTCGGCGATCAGCGCATCGATCGCCGTGTCGAAATCGGGATGGCTGAGAACGCCGCGATCGTCCTGCCGCACCGTCCAGCCATCGGGGGTAATGTCGAAGATGCGGCGATTGCTGCTGCCCCAGTCGACGGCGAGCATCGGCGGGGCGGTCGTCGCCATGGCGGCGGCCGGATCGATCGGGGGGATGGCTTCGGGCATGTCTACCTTGCCTGTTCTCGCCCCCCGGCGATGGTCTCAATGCTCGCCGCGACCGCCCGGTTCAATCGGCGCGGTCGCGACGCAGATGGCTTAGCCGCCGATGACGCCCTGCGTCACCATCGTGTACAGCATCGGGAAGCTCAGCACGAAATTGGTGCGGCTGAAGATCATCGCGGTCTTGGCGGCCTTGGCCTTGGCGTCGGCGTCGCCTTCGACGATGCCCAGCGCGATCTTCTGGTTCGGCCAGATCAGGAACCAGACGTTGAAGGCCATGATCAGGCCCAGCCACATGCCGGTGCCGATCAGGCGGAAGCCTTCCTGGAAGGTCAGCGCCTCGACGAGGTAACGCATGTGCCCGGCGATCGCGAGGCCGAGGATGACGGTGAGCAGCGCCGCATGGCGGAAATAGAGCAGCGCCTTGGGGGCGATGTACTTGGAAACGCCGGGCTTCAGTTCGGCCGGCACCGTCGGCATCACCGGGATCTGCACGAAGTTGAAATAATAGAGCAGGCCGATCCACAGCAGCCCGGCCCAGGCATGGGCGAAGCGCAGGAAACCATTGCCCCAGCCGGCGGCATCGCTGCTGGCGGTGCCGGCGTGGAAGACGATGATGACCAGCAGCAGCAGGCCGACGCCCAGCAGCAGCGCGCGTTGCAGATTGCCCAGGATATTTGCCATCGGTATTGCCCCTCGAATTCTTCAGCCCGCCCTATAGGCGAGAGATTTGCTCCTGTTAAGCCCGGAGCGACCGCCGACTCGGTTCTCGTCTCGGCCCCGCCTCAGCCTTTGCCCATCAGGCTCAGCACTTCCTTGCGGCTGCGATCATCGTCGCGAAACACCCCCATCATTCGGCTGGTGGTCATCACCACCCCCGGCGTCATCACGCCGCGCGCCGACATGCAGGCGTGCGTCGCCTCGATGATGACGGCGACGCCATGCGGATCGAGATGGGTCTGGATGCAATCGGCGACTTCGGCGGTCAGGCGTTCCTGCACCTGCAGGCGCCGGGCAAAGCCCTGCAGCACCCGCGCCAGT
>JAIXZK010000349.1 GCA_027489695.1 Sphingomonadales bacterium | reverse complement strand
GACCTGCCGGGCGCCTTTGCCGCCGGCCAGGCTGTGCCCGAACGCACCTATGACATCACGGTCACCGGCCTGCTTTCCACCGCCGGCCTGTGGACCAACACGCTGACCGACACCGATCTCGTCGGTGGCGGCGCCTGGCTGAACGGCGGCAGCATCAGCCTCGCCGTGGCGCCCAAGGTGCTGGCGCTGCGCCTGCGCGCCGATGGCAGCTTCGCCGATACCGCGGTCGATCTTTCCGGCCGGATCACCATCGCCGACACGGCGCTGCTCGATGTCTCGGCCGGCGGCTATGTCCGCGTCGATCGCAGCTTCGATCTTTCGGGGCGTGGCGGCAACGTCAGCCTGACCAATGAAACCGTCTATGCCGCGCTGGTCCCGACGGCGGCGACGGTGATCATCGGCGACGGCTCGGGCGGCGCGCAGACGCCAATCAACGGCGCCAGCCAGTCGGTCGATTTCACCACCATCCCCGGCGATGGCATCACCGAGGCGATCACCCCGCAGCTGCTGCCGGAAACGCCGCGCGCTGCGGTGCTCTTCGACGAAGATTCGTTCCTCGGCTTCGGCTTCACCGGGGGCGGCAGCTTCGCGCTGGTCGCGCCGGATATCCGCTTCAACGGGGATTTCGCTGCCACCGCGAGCAATTTGTCGCTCGATTTCCTGCAGCGCACCGGTTTCGGCACGCTGTCGCTGAAGAGCTATCGTTCCCGCTTCGTCAGCGATCTGTTCAGCAACGAGCGCCAGGGTGTCTCGGCCTTCCTCGATACCACGAGCTTCCGGGTCCGCCGCGGCCAGACCCTCGATCTGACCCAGGCGGAGATGCCGCGCTTTCTCAACCAGGCGCAGTCCGACCTGTTGCTGGCGCTGACCAGCGGCGCCAATGTCGTCGATGCGCTGCGGCCGACGGTGGCGGGCGGCGTCTATACGGCGCCGACCGCGGTCTTCGATCGCAGCGCGGCGCAGCTGCAATTCTCGGGCCTCACCGAACTGGTGGTCGATGCCGGCGGCACGATCAGCACGGCGGCGCCCCATGCCGAAATCGATACCGCCAAGCTGCTCAATCGCGGCACCATCCGCCTGCCCGGCGGCAAGATCGTGCAGCGCGACCAGCTGACCGCCGAAATCGGCACAAGGCTGCTGACCGTCCGCACCGCCGAAAATGGCGGCACCGGCCTGTCGGCGGTGTTCGGCGCCGCCGATGCCAATGGACGCTTTGACGAAAATGCCGTCTACGCGCCGCTCGGTGTGACCAGCCGATCGTTCCTGACGACGACCGGCAGCGATTATTTTGTCGTCTTTGCCGGCTTGCTCGATCTCGACGAAGGCGTGCGCCTTGAAGGCGGCAGCCTGACCGACCTGTCGGGTGGCCCGGCCATCTACAATCCGCGTGCGCCGATCACCGGCGGTGGCCAGCTGCGCTTCGGCCTTCTGCCCGATGGCGGCGCGCTTTCCACCGCCGCGGCCGTCGATACCGAAGGCAGTGGCCAGCCGGCGCTGTTCGACCAGCCGCTTTATGGCGCCGTCCGCACCATCGACACGAGCAGCATCGCGCAGCGGCCGTTGGCGGCGGTGACCTATGCCCGGCGCTTCTCCGCCGCGGCCGGCGCCGTGCTCGACCTGTCGGGCTCAACCGGGATTTTCGACGAGCCGGTTGTCGGCGGCGGCTTTGCCGGCGGCACCGAATGGAGCCGCGGCGGCACCCTGTCGATCCTGGGCGGCGGCACGCTGACGCGCGGCGTCGTGCGCGCCGGCGGCGGTGCCCCGGCGGCGATCGGCGGCACGCTGGAATGGCTGCGGCCGGTACTGGCGGCGACGGGCGGCGGTAGCAACGTGCTTGGCGCCGATGCGATCACCGCGGCGGGCTTCGACACGCTGTCGGCGCTGGGCGGTTTCACCACCAGCGGCAATGTCACCCTGGCGCTCGACAAGGCGCTGCTGCTCGGTTCGGCACCGTCGCTGGTCGGCGAGAGTCGCGGTGCCCTGCTGGCGGCGACGGCGCAGATTTCGGTCGGTGCCGCCGCCGGCAGCAATGCGGTGATCACCGCGCCCTATATCCGCAGCGAGAGCCGCATCGGCTTTGCCTCGGTGCCGACGGCGCTGACGCTCGGCGATGCCAGCCTGCGGCTCGAAGCCGGGGCGCAGGGCCTCGACATCGCCGGCGCGCTGCTGTTCGATACCAGCCTCGCCTCGGTCCGCCTCGGCAGCGCCGGGGATATCCGCCTGATCGGCGTGAATGACGTGACGCTGGCCACCGCGACCCCCGAGCTCAACGGCGAGATCGTCAGCTTCGGCAATCTGACCTTCGATGCGGTGCGCGTCTATGCGACCACCGGCACCGGAAACCTGCAGCGCAGCCTGGAAGCGCTCCGCGTCGGCACGGCGCTGACCGCGCTGCCCTATCAGGTCACCGCGCTGACGACGCGCATCGGCACGATCGACACGCCGCGGACGATAAGCTTCCTCGGCCGCGCCGGCGACCGCGCCGCTCCCTTGTCGGCCGGCAGCTATCTGCGGATCACCGCGGACAATGTCGTCCAGAACGGCGCCCTCTATGCCCCGATGGGCGTCCTCGAAATCGGCGCCAACGCCAATATCGTCAACAATAGCAATGTCGCGACCCTCCTCGGCGAAACGCCCGGTACGCTCGACCCCGGCCGCGTCCTGCGCGCGACGACGACCCGGACGCTGAGCTTCGGCGCCGGCAGCCTGACCAGCGTGTCGGGCGCCGGGCTGAACGTGCCCTATGGCACCACCACCGACCTGACCGAACTGCTGTTCCAGCCGACGGTGAACACGCCGCTGACAGTGGTGCCGACCGGCGAACTGCGCCTGTCGGGCACCGACATCAGCTTCGCCGGCACCTCGGCGCGGGTCGACGGGCGCGGCGGCGGCGATACCTTTGCCTTCGAATTCGTCTCCGGCGTCGGCGGTTCGCGCGACGTGCTCAGCCGCTTCAATGCCGATCTGTTCAGCAGCAACGCCTATGACACGGCGACCGAGACCGGCCTGCAGTTCGCCGATGGTCGTCAGGTCTTCGCGCTGCTGCCGATCACCACCGCCGGGCGCATCGCGGCGATCGATCCGATCTACAGCGCCGATTATGGCGCGTCGGGCCCGGTCAATCTCTATGGCGCGGCGGCCGGCCAGACGGTGCGGCTCGATGCGGCGGCCGGCTTTGCCGGCGGCGAATATCTGCTGCTTCCCGGCCATTATGCCCTGCTGCCCGGCGCGCTGCGGCTGGTAGAGAACACCGGCGCCGTGGCGCCGGCGGCCGACCAGGCGCAACAGCTGCGCGACGGCAGCTTCATCATCGGCGGCAGCTATGCCACCGCCGGCACCGGTTTTGCCGAATCGCAGCGCCGCTCGTTCACCGTCCAGGCCCGCGACAGCTTCGGCAAATTCTCTCGTCTGGAACTGACCACCGGCAGCGCCGCGATCAAGGACGCGGCGTCGGATGCCAGCCGCCTGGCGCCGCGCCTGCCGCTCGATTCGGCACGCGTCGTGCTGGCGCCGCTGCGCTCGCTTGCCGGCATCGGTGCCTTCGACACCACCGCCGCTGCTGGCGGGCGCGGCGCCGAGGTCGATATTCGCGGCGACGACATCCGCATCGCGGTGAACGGCACGGCGCCGACCAATGGCGTGCTGACCCTGACGTCGGCAACGCTGGCGACGCTCAACGCCAACAGCCTGTTCCTCGGCGGCGATCGCCGGATCAATGCCGATGGCACGACGGCGCTGCGGGTCACGGCGACGACGCTCACCGTCGACGCCGGCGTCACCCTGGAAGCGCCGGAACTGCTGCTCGCCGTCGGCGGGCGCCGGTTCTTCACCAACAATGTCACCCCGACGCTGACCATTGCCGATGGCGCGACGGTGCGCGCCACGGGCACGCTGCTCGACAGCTCGACCAGCGATTATGTCATCGACACGGTCGCCGGCATCCCCGGCGGCAGCTTCGATCGGACCGGCATCGGCGCCAGCGTCCGTGTCGCCAACGGGCCCGAGCGCCTGGTTCGCCGCACCGGGCCTGGCGTTGCCGCCAACGCCACCCGTCCGACCCGCCTGACGGTGGGGGCGGCAACCGTTTCCGGCAATGCCGTCAGTCTTGAGACCAGCGGCACGCTGACCATCGAACGGCCCGCCGTCATCGCCGGCAATTTCATCGCGCTCGGCGCCGACGCGTTGCGCATCGGCGAGCCGGGCACTTCGCCCGAACAGATCGCGCGCTATGCCGCGGCCACCCGTCTGACCCTGATCTCGCCGGAGCGGATCAGCTTCAACGCCGGCACGCTCAGCTTCCGCAACCTCGTCGTCGATGCGCCCGGGCTGGGTCTCCAGGCCAGCCAGAGCGCCATCGAAGCCGGCGAGCAACAGACTCTGTTCCTGAACAGCGACAGCCTGCTGCTGCGCAACTCGACCGGCGTCGAGCGCGCGCCGTGCGGCGCGCAGCTGGCGCCGTGCGGGACGACAGCGAACCGGCTGTTCGTCAACACCGGCGAACTCCGTTTCGGCGATGGGCCCTTCGGCATCTTCGGCTTCGACGGCACGGTGGCGATCAATGCTGCCCGCGGCGCCTATTATGAAGGCGTCGGCAATTTCGATACCAGCGCCACCTTCCTGACCCTGACGACACCGTTCATTGTCGATCGCCAGGATGCGACGCGCACCGCGCAGGCGCCGCCGGAACTCAGCATCATCAGCCGCAGCAGCATCGTCATCCAGCGCGCCGCCGGCACCGCCAGTGTGCAGCCCACGGGCGAGCGCGCCCCCGGCGCCCGGCTCAACATCGGCAGCGCTGCCGCGCCGGCCGTCGCGATCAGCATTGCCGGCACCGCGCTGACCGCGACCGGCGGCATCATCGACGTCAATTCGCGCGGCGACATCAATGTCACTGGCGGCGCCGTCCTGTCGGCACCCGGCTATGTCAAGACCTTCGGCGACGCGGTCGATCCCTATGTGATTTCGGCGCCGTCGGGCGTCGTCAGCCTGGTGTCGATGCAGGGCAACATCCAGCTGGCCACCGGCACGCGCCTCGATGCGGACAATGGCGTCGGCAATGCCGGCACGCTGCGCCTGCTGGCGGGACGCGGTTTTGTCGATCTCGGCGCGACGCTCAATTCAGCGACCGGCACCCGCGCCGCTTCGTTCAGCCTCGACGCCGGGCTGGCGACGCCGAGCGGCGGCACCAACTTCGATCTTGCCGGTTTCGTGACCGCCAATGGCAATCGTTTCCAGGGCGCCATCGACATCCGCACCGGCAGCGGCGACCTGCGCCTGGAGGACAACCAGATCCTGCGCGCCACCAGCGCCAAGCTCGTCGCCGATGGCGGCAGCGTGCGGATCGCCGGCACCATCGACACGTCCGGGGTCAATGTCGCCGGGCTGAGCGCCGAAGCTGCGCGCACCGCGGTCGTCGATGGCGGCAATATCACCATCTTCGGTCGCGACGGCGTTGCGCTGGTCGGCGATGCCCGGCTCGACACCCACACCAGCGGCCGCGCCGATCTCGACAACCGCCCGGCGCCGGGCGGCGATGTCGTTCGCGACACGCGCCGCGCCTCGGCAGGCGATGTCACCATCGGCATCGGCAGCGATACCGCCCGTCTCGTTATCGAGGCCGGCGCCACCATCGATGTCGGTGCCCGCCGGACCCAGGCCGCGATCGCCGCGGGCGGCAGCGGCAACCGGCTCGTCGCCGAAACGACGAAGGACGCGGTTTCGCTCACCGACCTCACCGTCTACCGCTTTGTCGCGGCGGACAGCGGCGGCGACGTGTTGCTCCGCGCGCCCGTGATCGGCAGCGATCGCAACCAGATCGGCATCGAACTGCCGAGCATCAGCCGGATCGTCGGTGCCGCCTCGCAGACCATCGAGGGCGTCCGCGTCTGGAACCTCGACAATCTCGTCGATACCTATCTCGGCATCTATCGCGATCCCGGCAATTTCGGGCTCGACATCGATCTGACCACCGATCCGGAGAATCCGTTCAACATCCTTGCCGATGATTTCGTCGATGGTGGCGTCATCTCGGTGCCGCATTTCGTCCGCAACTTCCGGATTTCGGCGACCAACGGCGCCTCGCTGGCGGCGTTCCGGCAGCGGCCGGGCGTCGAGCTGCAGACCTCGGGCATCCTGTCGCTGCTGTCGAACTGGAACCTTGCCGCCGCCGATGTCGATATCGACGCCGCGGTCGCGGCCGGGCTGATGACGCCGCTGCCGACGCTCAGCGATCGTTTCACGCCGATCTATGGCGTCGTCGCCGGGCAGGAAGCCGCGCTGCTTGAGCGCAGCGACATCACCCGCTTCCTGTACCGCGTCGATGGCAAGGCCACCGGCGAGGCGCCGATCCTGACCATCCGCGCCGGCGGCGAGTTCAACAACGCCGGCATCTCGCCGACATTGTTCCGGGACATCGGCGGCAACAGCATCAGTGATGGCTTCTTCAACTTCGCCGATCGCAGCGATCCGCGCTTCATCAACTACAACCTCGGTGGCGGCGTGCGGCCGGTGCTGCCCGCCGGCACCCTGACCTGCGGCGCCGCGGCGGCGCCCGATTGCAGTGCTGCGCTCAACTTCTTCGATATCGCTCGCGATCCGAACGACGGGGTCGACTACATCCCGAGCAACAGCGAAGAGAGCAACGGCATCCTGATCAACCTGACGACTGTGGTGGCCGGCGGGCAGACCGGCGGCAGCGTCGCGGCGCCGTTCAGCGCGCGCGCCAACAGCCCGTCCGCCCGCGGCAGCCTGTCGTTCGATGCCGAAGGCAATGAGATCGACAGCGGCGATCCGATCGGCAGTGCGACGCTGTTCCCACTGCTGAACGGCGGCACCACGACGGTGAAATCGTCGAGCTACAACATCGTCGCCGGCGCCGACCTGCTGTCCACCGACCTGCTGCGTGTCGATCGCAGCCGTCCGGCGAACATCGTGCTGAGCGGCGAGCGTCAATATTCGGTCTCGGTCATCGAGCGCGGCACGGCCTTCTACGCCAACCTCGATGGCTCGACCGCGCAAGGCGGCAACTTCGCCTATTCGCTGCGGCTGATCCCGGTGCCGGGTACCGGCGATGTCGTGTTCCAGAGCTTCATCGCCAATCGCGACCTGCTCACCGGTGCCTCGCAGGCCGATGCGGGAACCGGTTTCCAGACCGACAATTCCGAATCCTATACGTTGCTGAACTGGGGCGGCGGGCAAAACTCGCGCTCCACCCTGCTGCGCAACAATGCCCTGCGCTACTTCAACACCGCTTACACCGCCCAGGATATCGCCGATTTCGAGGCGCTGACTCCGGCGGAGCGCGATGCGCTGGCACCGGGCGACCGCCGCCTTGTCGGTGTCCTCGTCGGCCAGCCGTCGGCGCCGAGCGGCATCGCGGTCCGGCTCAGCGACGCGCTGGCCTTCCTCGACTGGCGCTATCAGGGCGAAAGCTCAACGCAGACGCTCGGCGCCGAACTGGCCAGCCGCATCGTTCGCGGCGACGTTCCCTCGCAGGCGCCGCAGCTGCAGGCACCGTTGCGCTATTCCTTCAGCAACGATGCCATTTACGGCACCCGCATCCGCACCGGTGATGGCGATATCCGCCTTGTCGCGGCGCGCGATATCGATCTGCGTCGCACACTGGACCCGGTCTATCGTTCGGGCGTCAACACCGAATCGCTGCCCAACGATCCGAACCTCAACGCCGAAGCGCGTTACCAGGTCGGCGGCGCGGCGATCTACACCGCCGGCGTCCGCCTGACGACGGCATCGATCTCCGCGGCGTCGGTACCGGGGGCCGGCAACAGCCAGGCGGCGACAACGCTCGCCTGGAATCCGGACCAGCGCCTCGTTGATCCGCTGCTTGATCCCGATTATGTGCCGACCCCGCGTGCGCAATATCTGCAGGACCCGGCGCTTACCGACAATGGCGGCGATGTCTCGCTGCTCGCCGGCCAGGACGTGCTCGGCCGCCGCGACGTCCATGGCGAAACCTTCAACGCCCAGCCCTTCGGCTATACCCGCCTCTCGGTTCGCCGCGTCGGCACCGATCCGGCCACCCCGCAGCTTTTCACCAGCCCCACCGAGGCGGAGCGCGTGCTGCGCCTTGGCGAAATCGGCCAGCCCTGGCGGGCCGGCGCCAGCGGCAGCGAAGTCGTGTCGGCGTCGCTGCCGGCGCTGTTCCAGTCGGGTATCGGGGCGCTCGGTTCGGGTGACGTCAACGTCAGTGCCGGCCGCAACATTTCCGAACTGACGGTCGTCACTACCAGCAGCAGCCTGAATGCCGATGCGCGCGCGACCGCGCTGCTGACGCCCACCACCATCAATGGCAGCACGCCGCGCGTGCTGGTCAATTTCGGCGGCGGCAACGCCACGATCGCTGCTGGCGGCAATGTCGTCGGCGGCCAGATCGATGTCGGCTCGGGCCAGGCGCGGATCAACGCCGGGGACAATGTCCTCGGCCAGACCATCTTCTATCGCCTTGGCCCCAATGATATCCGCGAGATGGCCTCGGACCTGCGGCTGCGTGTCACCGATGCCAATGTTTCGCTGGTGGCGCGTTCGTCGGTCACCTTCGACAGCATCACTTCGCTCGGCACCGATGGCTTCCGCAGCGCCGGCGACATCACCGCCACGTCGGGCCTGTCGCTGCTCACCGCCGGCTTTATCGACTTCACCCAGCGCCAGGCGGTCGTGCCTTCCCAGGCGGTGCCGGTCAGTGTCGCGACACCGCTGCTCGCCGACTATCGCCGCGATGTCGAGACTTTCGAAAACTATGTGCCAGGGCTGGTGCTGCCGGGCTCGTTGGAGATGTTCGCGCTGGGCGGCGATATCGGCTTCGGCGGCAGCAATGCCGCCCTCTACCTGCTGCCGTCGCGCCTCGGCCAGCTCAACCTGATCAGTGGCGGCGACATCGCCAGCTTCCGGCTGGCGATGAGCGACGTCGATCCGGCCTATCTGCCGGGCAATTTCTCGGTCTACGCCAATGTCGAGCTGCCCGGCTTCGGCAGCAACTTCGCTGGCCTTGGTCGTAGCGGCGTCGAATTCGGCTTCCCCGGCACCGTGCTGCTGACCGACCTGCAGTTGCGCAACCAGCACAATGAACGCCCGACGCACGCCAGCAACCCCGATCCGGTACGCGTCTATGCCGATGGCAGCATTGAAAATCTGATCCTGAACGTGCCGAAACAGGCGCGCATCAGCGCCGGGCTCGATCTGCAGGACGTCTATTTCACCGGCCAGAATCTCGCCGCCAGCGATGTCACCCGCATCCGCGCCGGTCGCGACATCGTCGGCACCCTCGTCGTCGATGGTCCGAACAGCGACCGCCGCCTGCCGTTCGTGCTCGGCAACAATTTCGTCGTCGGCGGCCCGGGGTCGCTGGTTGTCGAGGCCGGGCGCAACATCGGACCTTTCCTCAGCTCCGGCCGCCTCGCCAATGGCAGCAACACGGTGCAGCTGCCGCTCGATTACGCCGGCGGCATCCGTACCCTTGGCAATGAACTCAACCCCTGGCTCGGCGTTGACGGCGCCAGCATCCTGCTGTTGTTCGGTGTCGCCGGCGGCGCCGATTATACGGCGCTGCAGGAAACCTATCTCAATCCGTCCAATTTCTCGCGGCTCGATGGCGATCTTTTCCTGCAATACACCGATGTTGCCGGCAACAAGCGGCCGCTGAACCCCAGCAATGTCGCGGCGCTCGGCGATGCTCCGGTCACGGTCGATTATGTCGACTCGAACGGCAATCTGACCCGATGGAGCCTGACGCAGCCGGTCGTCGCCCAGACCAGAGTCGCCACCCTGGCGCGCTGGCTGCAGCGCAATGCCCCGGAAGCCTATGCCGCGGCCATCGTCAATACCGACGTGACGCTCTCCATTCCGGCCGGCTCGGTCACCGATCCCGATCAATTGGCAGCCTATGAACGGGCGCGGCCGGAACTGACCTTCGATCTGATCGCGGCGCGCAACGCCGATCGGCTCTATCGCGCTTTCGCCGGGCTGCGCACCGCCGCCGGCCAGGTCGATCGGGTGCGCCAGCAGGCGTTCCTTGCCGGCGACCTGCTGTTCCAGGAACTGCGCGAGGCAGCGCTGCCCAACAGCCCGTCGTTCCAGCAATATATCCGCGGCTATCGCGCCAGCCAGACGCTGTTCCCGACCCGCCTCGGCTATACCGACAACCTCGCCGCCTATGATCTCGATGCGTCGACGATCGACAGCGACAATCCGCTCGGCGTCCCGACGCGGCGGATCGTCGATGGCCAGCCGCAGGTTGCCGATCGCGTCCGCACCGGCGACGCCGATCTTCGCCTCGCCACCGTGCAGACGGTTCGCGGCGGCGATATCACCATCCTGGCACCGGGCGGCGACCTGATCGCCGGCTCGGTGGTGCGCACCTCCGAGCAGCTGCAGCGGCGCAACGGCGCGCTGCGCGGTTTCCTCGATCTCGGCCTCGCCCGCCAGGTCGGTGGCGGCGCCTCCCTTGGCACCGAACTGCAAAGCGTTCCGCTCGGCCTCGAAGGCCTGCTCACCCTGCGCTCCGGCTTGCTGCGCGGCTTCTTCGACGGCGATTTCCGCCTCAACCAGAGCCGCGCCTTCAGCATCGCCGGCGGTGACATCAACTTCTGGTCGTCGAACGGCGATCTCAACGCCGGGCAGGGGCCGCGCTCGGCCTCCAGCTTCCCGCCGGTCACCATCCGCCAGGACCCGAATGGCTTTGCCGAAGTCAACAGCATCGGCAGCGTCTCGGGTGCCGGTATCGGCTCGTTCAAGCGCGATCCCGGCGATCCCGATGCCGAAATCGTGCTGGTAGCCCCGGTCGGCGAAGTCGACGCCGGCGACGCCGGTGTCCGTGCTTCGGGCAACATCTTCGTCGCCGCGGCGCGCGTCGCCAATGCCGACAATTTCAAGGCCGGCGGCAATATCTCGGGCGTTCCGGCCGGCACCGCGACCGCCGCGCCGGCGCTGCCCACCGGCGCCAACTCCACCCAGGTCGCCGCGGCTTCGGCGGCGGCGCAGCGCAATGCCGGCGATCGGGCGTCGCGGATCACCGTCGATGTCCTTGGCGCCGTCGATCCCTGCGCCGATCCGGCGAACACTGATCCCAATTGCGTCAGGACCCCGACCCGGCCCTGATCGCCGTTCCCGGCACGACCAGCGCCCGTCGCAGCCCAGGCTGCGGCGGGCGTTCTCGTAGGGGCTCGATCGAAGGGGACCCATCGCCTTCGCCTCTCGTCATCCCGGACCCATTCTGTCGATCCGCGGCAATTTTCCTACACGGGATATTTTTGCTACCAGGTCGGTTCAAGGTTCTTTGTAATCGATAAGATCGATCAGTCGACCGACTGGCAGGGTCGCTATTTTACAGATGAAGCAGAAATCCGTAAAATAGGGCAGTTGCCAGCGCCGTTTTCGCCTTGTGTGAGTGGCAAAATCGATCCGTGCGAAAGTCGTGCCCAGGCTCGCCGACGGCCGACGAGGCGAATCGGGATCGGGCCCCAGCGACCGGAGGTTCCTGATAGCAATGGCGGTGGCATCGACAGGCAGCCTCGCTGGACGACGCTGGCACTGGCGCAAAGAAAAGCGGCCCCGGGTTTCCCCGGGGCCGCCAGTGCTGTGCGGATTATCGTGTCGAAGCTTAGGCGCCGGTGTTGGCGGTGCAGCTCGGGTTCGACAGGATTTCGATGTTGCCGGCGCCGACGGTACCGTCGAAGTCGGTGGCCTTGGCCGGAGCGCGATCCTGGATCCAGAGGTTCAGGGCGCCCAGGGTGGTGCCACCCGAAGCCTGGGTCGAGCGCTTGGTGAAGGTTTCCGCGATGGCATTCTGCCAGGCCGCCGGCACGATGCCGATGCCGAGCTGCGCGAAGATGCCGAACGAGGTGCCGCCGGTGCCGCGGAACGTGTTGGCGTTCAGCGTCGCGGTGTTGGTGCCGCCGACAACCTTGACGGCGGTCAGCTTGGTCACCTTGCCGGTGGCAACGCCGAGCACGTTGGCAACGGCCAGGCGCTTGGCGGTGGTGTTGAAGCAGGTGTAGGTCAGCAGGTAGGAAACGCCGGTGATGGCATAGCCACCGGTCGGCGCGGCCAGGCCGGTCAGGCTGTTCGGATAGAGCGCCTGCGACCAATCCTGCGGACGCGAGCGCAGCAGGGTGCCGCCGAGGTTGCTGGTGCGAGCGTCGGTGGTGTTGAAGGCACCCGAAGTGGCGATGGTCTGCGGCGGCAGCAGCGTGCCGACAGCCTTGCCGCCTTCAAGGGCGTTGGGGACCTTGAACACGGTGGTGCTGAGGCCCTGCGGCAGCGCGGCCGAGTGCAGGGTACGCGACGGGGCCGGGATGACCCAATCGGCCGAGATGTAGCCGAGCTTGCCGTTCAGCTTGATGTTGGCATTGACCGTCGAGGTGTTCAGGTTGGCGCCTTCGGCACGGACGGCGGCTTCGACGCCGCTCGAACCGTCGGCGACCATGAACAGGCCGGCGGCTTCGGCGCCCTGGGTGGTGTTGATCGTGCCGGCGACGCGATCGAAGACCGCACCGCTGATCGACTGGATGCTGCCAGCGAGCGACGACGAGGTGTTGCCCGGGAAGTAGCGGGTGGTGGAGAGGAAGCTCGTCAGGTTGATCGTCGAGCTCGAAGCGTAAGGCAGCGAGTCACCGGCGCGGATGAACTTGTTGGTGAAATCGTTGTTTGCGTTGGTATCCAGCGCGTTCGTCGAGGCAACGCCCGGGCAGACCGCAGCGAGGTGGCGGGTGAAGATGTCGGTGGTGCCCGACGAGTCGAGACGGCCGACCAGACGGATCGGAGCGCCTTCCGAAGCCCAGCGGCCGCTGGTGACGTCGGCAGCAGCGCCGAGCGGCAGGCCGGCATTGGTGGCCGAACCACCGTTCAGGCGCTGGATGTCGGCATGGTTCCAGTTGGTGATCTGGCCGTTGAAGATGCGGCAATACAGGTCACGGTTGAGGCGGAGGCCGCCGACGACCGTGGTGACACCGTTGATGGTGGCCTTGACCGGGACCTTGACGTTGAAGTTCAGGTCGGTGCTGGTGCTGGTGTCGACGCCGTACTTCGGCGAATAGGCGAGGGCGACGGGGACGACGTAGAACGGCACCTGGATCGGCGCGCCGGCGGTCGGCGCGGCGTTGGTGTTGTAGGTCGTCAGGTCGGTCGTCGAGATCGGGCCTTCCGAGAAAGCGTACTGAACATTCGTCCACTGGGTGGTGCCAACCGGGGCGAACGGGTTGATGTTGGTGCCCGAGGTGCCGGTGCCCGGCAGCTGGTTGGAGAAGCGGCTCCACCAGTTACGACCGGTGCCCGAACCGGTGCCGACATACTTGCCTTCGAAGTTCGGCTGAATTTCTTCGATGGCGCAGTTGAAGCCCGGGTTGGCGGCCGACGGCGTCGCCGGGGTGTAGTTGCCCGGGGTCTGGGTCAGCTGCTGGTTCGAGTTGGTGCCATAGTACCACAGGCCGGTCGGCAGGGTGACCGGGTTGCCGGCGGCGTCAGCATTCGGCTGGCCGATGCAGTTCAGGAAGGTGGTGGTGATCGGACCGACGGCGGTCGCGCCGGCGCCGCGCAGTTCAGCGTTGGGCAGGACGGGCAGAACGGTCTGGGCGTTGGCGGTGGCCGAAATGGCCACCAGCGTGGTCGCGGTGAGCAACCGGATCTTCAGGCTGGTCATGGGGAAATTCCTCCGTTGCGCCGGTCGGTTCCACGATCGGGAGGATCGCGGCCGTCCGGCATTGTGAGAAGGTCCGATGGCTGGACCCCCTTGGGTTACGCGTCGCCCGGTCAAAACCAGACAGGCACCAGCCGAGCCGCCACCGAAGCGGCGCACTGCACAGGGTGCCTGGCCCCTCCAAAAGGGCGATGCCGACGAAGGCTCGATCGAATCGGGTGACCGTTCCAACCGCCGTCGACGGGCTTCATAAGCGCGACCGATGACGGATTTGTGATTCCCGCGAACCAAAAGCGCCGGGCTGGCGACAAAGCTTGTTAACAGTTGCGAAATCGGGCGAATAATTGTGCCGAGGCCGCCTTCGGCGCCAAATGGCGACCGTCCGGCAGCGCTGTTTGCCACAATTTCGCAGCATATCGGCCATAGGAGCGGGAACAGCGGTCCGCCGGCGGGCAAGCGGGCGACCTTGTGACTGGACATCGCGAGCGGCAATCTTGCCCGGCTCGCGCCGTCCTATCGGGTCATGCTATGCGCTGGCCGCGGAG
>JAIXZK010000192.1 GCA_027489695.1 Sphingomonadales bacterium | reverse complement strand
TGCCGCGGCGCGCGTGCAGACCGTCGAACGCGCGTTCCGCTTCACGCCTTCGGGCCAGAGCGATTCGCGCAAGGGCGTGTCGCTTGGCCTGGCGACGCGGGTTTCGGCGCCGGGCGCCGATCGCTCGCGCGCCGGTGCACCGGTGGAAGCCAGCGCTTCGGCGGCGCCGTCGAGCTACAATGTCGACCTGTCGGTCGCCTGGCGCGGCATCACCGTCAATACCGCCTTCGGCCATGTCGAATCGGGCATCAACGGCCTGGCCGCCGCCAAGGATATCGTCGGCGTCGGCATCGGCTATACCGGCCGCAACTGGCGCACCCGCCTGCAGGGCAATGCCGAAAAGGGCTCGCTGCTGTTCCTGGCGCCGCTGGAGCGCCGTTATTCGCTTGAACTCGGTGGTTCCTATGTCGTGGCGCCGCGCTTCGCGGTGACCGGCGGCCTGCGCTACAAGCTGCCGCCGGTGTCGCCGTCGCTGATCGAACCGAACAGCGGCGAGCAGGCGGTCTATCTCGGCACCAACATTGCCTTCTGACCCCGGCGCCGGGATCGTCAGCGCCTGATGTCCGACGCCGAAGACCCGGCCGCCATCCGCCTCGCCGCTGTCCGCGATTCGCTGGACCGCGCGGCGCGCAGCGCCGATCGCGACCCTGCCGGCATCTGCCTCGTCGCCGTCTCCAAGACCTGGCCCGCCGAAGCCATCGAGCCGTTGCTCGTCGCCGGGCAGCGGCATTTCGGCGAGAACCGCGTCGCCGAGGCCGAGGCGAAATGGCCGGGCTTGCGCGCCCGCTATCCTGACACCGTCCTCCACCTCGTCGGCCAGCTGCAATCGAACAAGGCGGCCGAAGCGGTGGCGCTGTTCGACGTCATCCATAGCGTCGACCGGCCGTCGCTGGTGACGGCGCTCGGCAAGGCGATGGCGGCCGCCGGGCGCTGGCCTTCATGCTATCTGCAGGTCAACATCGGCGAGGAGGCCCAGAAGGGCGGTTGCGCCATCGCCGATCTGCCGGCGCTGCTTGCCGCGGCAACGGCTGCCGGCCTGCCGGTTGCCGGGCTGATGTGCGTGCCGCCCGCCGATATCGAGCCGGCGCCGTTCTTCGCGCTGCTCGCCCGCCTGGCGCGGGACCAGGGCCTGGCCGGGCTCAGCATGGGCATGTCAGGCGATTGCGAGACGGCGGTGATGCTCGGCGCGACCGTGGTGCGCGTCGGCACGGCGCTGTTCGGCGCGCGCTAGACCCGCGTTGCCACCGCGATCGCGGCGCGCACGCCGGCACGGATGGCGGCCTGCAGCAGCGGAAAGGCGCCATCACTGTGGCCGGCGGCGGTGTCGCGGTGCGCGACTTCGTCCCCGCGATAATCGTCGATCATCGCCTTCAACTCGGGGTCGCTGCCATCGGCCAGCGCGTCCGATTGCTCGCCATAATGCTCGTCGATCACCGTTTCGACCGCGACGGTCGCCGCCATCGCGGCGGTTGGCCCGATCAGCGCGGTGATGGCGCCGAGCGCGAAGCCCGCGACATGCCAGGCCGGGGCGAACAAAGTCGGCCGCACGCCGCGCCGCGTCATCAGCGCGTCGAAGCCTTCGAGGTGCCGCTGCTCCTGCGCGGCCATGTGGCGAATCTCGCCTGCCACCCGGCTGCGGCCGCCCATCACCGCGAGCTGGCCGGCGTAGATGCGCGCCGCGCCATATTCGCCGGCCTGGTCGACGCGGATCATCGCATCGGTGCTGACGCGCGTCGTCACGGCGCGATCGCCGGGCAGGCGCCTTACCGGCGTTGCAGCTGCCATAGTGCCAGACCTCCGACTGCGAGCGAAACCAGTGCGTTCCACCCTGCCATGGAAATGCCGAACAGGGACCAGGCGATGGCGTCGCAGCGCACCAGCGGCGCCGCCAGGATCTGGCCGAGCACATCGGGACCGCTCAATGCCGTCGCCGAACATTCGGTCAGGCCCTGCCACCAATGCTGCTCGACACCGACATGGAAGACGGCAAGGCCAGTATCCACCAGCATGGCGAGCGCCGCGGCGGTCAGCACCACCCGGCTGCGCGCTGTCAGCGTGCCCATGATCGCCAGCGCCAGCGCCGCGCCCACCGCCCAGCGCTGCCAGATGCACATTTCGCACGGCGGCAAGCCACCAAGATACTGAAAGGCAAAAGCGCCGAGCAGCAGCCCGCCGGCGCCGCCGATCAGCAGCAGGGTGGCGATGCGTTCAGATCGCATAGCGGACGACGACAAAGCCGCCGACGAACAGCCCGGTCGCCACCAGCGCGATGGTGTGGAAATATTTGTCGATGATCCGCTGCGCCGCGGCGCCATAGCGACGCAGGATCAGTGCCACCAGGAAGAAGCGCCCGCCGCGGCCGAGCAGCGAGGCGAGCAGCAGCACGCCGATGTTGAGATAGATGCTGCCGGCGGCGATCGTCGCCACCTTGTAGGGGATGGGCAGGAAGGCAAAGGCCAGCATCCACAGGAAGCCATTGTCCTTCACATTGGTGGCGAATTCGGCGAATTTGTCTTCATAGCCATAGAGATGCAGCAGCGGCTGGCCGATCGCCTCGAACAGCAGCGCGCCGATGGCATAGCCGAGCAGGGCGCCGGTGACCGAGGCGATGGTCGAAACCGCGGCGTAGCGCAGCGATCGTTCCGGCCGGGCGATCGACATCGGGATCTGCATGATGTCCGGCGGCACCGGGAAGAAGGACGAATCGGCGAAGCTGATGAACGCCAGCCATTTTTCGGCGGTGGGGCGCGCGGCGCGAGCCAGCGTCCAGTCGTAGAGGCGGCGTAGCACGCGTCGATCACCCAAGGCCGTGAAAGGATATCCGCCCCATAGGCGCCGGGGCAGGGTGACGCAATCGGCGTGGCCCCTGTCGATGCTGCATTGCGGCAGAAGATGCCAAGGCCGTCTCCGTCAATCGAACCAAAGCGGGGTCCGGGGCCGCCCCCCGCTCATCCCGAGCGAAGTCGAAGGCCCGTCGCCTTATCGCGGCGTTGCCACCTTGCCGGGCGCGGTCGCCGCCGTCTGCACCACCGGCGCCGGCGCCAGCCGGTCGAGCAGCCGCGCCGCATAATCGAGCTGGAAGTCGGTGATGCCCTTCTTCTTCAGATCCTCCGCCGTCGCGGTGAAGCGCGGATCGTCCTTGGCATCCGATTCGACGATCTTCTCGGTGCCGTCCTTGATCTCGTTGATCAAATGGCGGCGCAGATCGGCCTCGCGCAGCCGCGGGCGATCGGCGCGCGTCGCGTCGCTCAACTGCGGCACCGCGACATCGGGCTCGATGCCGGCTTCCTGCACGCTGCGGCCCGAAGGCGTGAAATAGCGCGCCGTCGTCAGCCGCAGCGCCGTGTCCTGGCTCAGCGGGATCAGCGTCTGCACCGAACCCTTGCCGAAGCTGCGCTGGCCCAGCACCACGGCACGGCGATGGTCCTGCAATGCGCCGGCGACGATTTCGGCCGCCGATGCCGACCCTTCGTCGACCAGCACGACCAGCGGCTTGCCACCGGTCAGGTCGCCGTCCTTCGCATAATAGCGCTGGATGTCGCTCTTGCCGCGGCCGCGCTGCGAGACGATCTCGCCCTTGTCGAGGAAGACGTCGCTGACCTCGATGGCCTGATCGAGCAGGCCGCCGGGGTTGGAACGCAGGTCGATGACGATGCCGGCGAGATTCGCGCCGAGCTTCTTCTCGATGCCGGCGACCGCGGCGCGGGTGGCCTCGCCGGTCTGCTTGTTGAAGGTCGAAATGCGCAGCACGCCGACATTGCCGCGGGTTTCCCACTTAACCGGCTTGATCTGGATGACCTCGCGGCGCAGCGTCAGCTCGATCGGCTTGGTCTCGCCCTCGCGCACCAGCGTCAGTTTCAGGCTGCTGCCCGGCGCGCCGCGCATCTTGTCGACCGCCTCGGTCAGGCTGGAACCGTAGATCAGTTCGCCATCGAGATGGGTGATGTAATCGCCGGCCTTGATGCCGGCGCGCGCCGCCGGGGTGTCGTCGGTCGGTGCGATCACCTTCACCGCGCCATCCTCGGTGGTGACGGTAAGGCCGAGGCCGCCATATTCGCCATCGGTCGTTTGCCGCATGTTCTGGAAATCACGCGCGTCGAGGTACGACGAATGCGGATCGAGGCTGGCGAGCATGCCGTTGATGGCGCCTTCGATCAGCGCCTTGTCCTCGGTCTTGTCGACATAATCGGTGCGGACGCGTTCGAACACGTCCATCAGCGCATCAAGCTGCTTGTAGGTGTCGCTTTCGGCGGCGGCATGAACGGCGGCCACCCCCGGCACCATGGCGATGGCGAGCAGCGGCAGGGCGATTTTCCAGGACATCGACATGGGACGCACGAACCTTCCAGGCGAACCTTACGCAGCGAAGATAACAGAAAGCGCCGCGACCGCCAGTGACGCGGCGGCGCAGGCGGTGGTGGCGGTTTCTGGCATGGGTGGAATGGGCCTCCGGCGGGCAGGGGGTGACCCCCTGCACCCGCTGTTGTCGGGTTGCGGCACTGCTTCCGAACATTACCGAAAGTTCGGAAGTTCACCGAAGTTCAGTCGATTTCCCTCTTGTCCTGTCGTGCGCAATGCGTCGTTCGCTGATGGATATTGTTGGATTCCTTGTAGCAAAATCCGGCCGTGTAGGACAGCGGCGCCAGCGGCGGCAAACGCCGGTGTCCTCCGCGAAGCGGCAGGCAAGGAAACCGATTGACCTGAAATTCTATATATATAGAATTTCTGCATGAGATCGCGCAAGCCATCGCCGCAGGCAATCCTGTTGCTGCAGACCCTGCTCTGTCGGCCCGCCGAATGGCGCTACGGCTATGACCTGACCCGGGAGACCGGGATCAAGGCGGGGACGCTGTATCCCGTCCTGATGCGGCTGGCGGACCAGGGGTTGCTCGAATCCGAGTGGCACGAGCCCAAGCGGCCGGGAGCACCGCCGCGCCATGCCTATCGCCTGACCCCGACCGGCGTCGCCTTCGCGCATGGGAATCTCGACGCGGCAGCGCTGCGGCAAGGCCCGAACCGGCTGTTGCCGGCATGAGGCGGCGCATCGCCCATGCCCTCTGCGACATCGCCTGTTGGCTGCTCCCCCGCGCTCGCCGATGCTGGGGGGAAGCCATGGCCGCCGAGATGTCGCAGGCCGAGGACGATCACGCCGCGCTGGCCTTTGCCGGCGGGTGCCTGTTCGCCGCCGCATCGGCGCGGGTCGCGGATGTCGATACGCGCTTCGGCGCCGGCATATGGGCGATCGCCGTGGCGACCGCATGCCTCGCCATGTTCCAGCTGGCTTGCGCGGCGCATGGCGTGGCAGCGATTCTCGGCGGGCCGGACGGCATGCGCGAAGCCCTGATGCAGGACGGCGCGGCACCAGCGACGATCGCGCGCTATGACGCCGCCCGGCCGCTCGTCGTCGGCTGTTCCGTGGCATTGGGCCTGACCCAGCTGGCGACTGCCTGGTTCCTGAGCCGCGAGCAGCTCCGGCGATTTCTTGCTGCCTGGTCCATCGCGCTGGTGATCGCCGCCGTTGCCGTCGTCACGCAATTGTCGATCTTGTTCAACATCGACGGCGTTCCGTCGGAATTTCACGGCCTGCTGCTGCAGTCCGCCGCGGTGCCGGCGCTGCTTGCCTGGTACCGGCATCGGCAGGTGCCGCACGAGAGGGAACAATGATGATATCAGTTCGCGCCATCCGTATGGCTATGATCGGCGCGACCCTGGCTGTGCCCGGTCTTGCCGCACCGTCGACACAGACGCCGGAAGCGATCGCTGCGGCATCGAAGGCCGCGACGGGAGGCGCCGCCTGGGACGGGCCGCAGGGCTGCACCGAACGTGGCACCCACGGCGATGGCGCCGTCCCCTATCTGACGCGGTTCAGCCTGCGTGGGCTTGGCATGCGCACCGATGGCGAGCGCGGCGGCACCGTCACCGCCATGGGCTTCGACGGCAAGGCCAGCTGGCGCACGGCGGGTCCCGACCGACTGGACGTCAAATCCGATCCTGCGTCGCTGCGCGAAGCCGTCATGACCAACTATCTCAGCGTCAACGGCTTCTTCTTTCCGGATCGATTCCCGGCCAGGCTCGCCTATCTGCGCTCGGCGGAGATAGGTGGCCGAACGCATGATGTGATCGAGATGACGCCGCACGGCGGCCGCCCGCTCGAGGCCTGGTTCGATCGGAAGACGCATTACCTCATGCGGGTGGTCGATGTGCAGGGCACACCCGCGGTGCGGGTCGAGGCGAGCGATTATCGTCGCAATGAGCAGGGCCTGGTCGTCGCGTATCGGCTGGACGTGTTCGGCCCGGATGGAGCGGTCATCGACCGGGGCGCCCTGATTTCCTTCGCGTGCGGCGCCATCGATCCGGCGATCTTCTCGCCCCCGGTTGCCCGCTGAAACACGGGGCGCTGCGAGCGTGGCTGCAGCAGCCGGATCGTCTGCCAGACAGCCTCCGTCACGGAAATTTCGCACCCTGCCCCGCTTCTGCAACCCTCTTGCTGCCGCTACGTTGGCACAGCCAGCCACCAGGGAGACATTGCCATGCCGATGGTCGAAGCCGCCGATGGGACTCGCCTTTATGTGAAGGATTGGGGCGATGGCCCGGCCGTCGTGCTGATCCATGGCTGGCCGCTCAGCGCCGATTCCTGGGATGATCAGGCCTGGGCGCTGGTCGAACATGGCTATCGCGTTATTTCCTATGATCGCCGCGGCTTCGGCCGCTCCGACCAGCCGTGGAGCGGCTATGATTACGACACGCTCGCCGATGATCTGGCGGCGGTGATCCGGGCGCGCGGCGTCGAGAATCCGGCGCTGGTCGGCTTTTCGATGGGCGGCGGCGAGGTGGCGCGCTACCTCTCCCGCCATGGCGGCGCCCGTGCCGCGGCGCTGGTCGGATCGGTGGTGCCGTTCCTGTTGCAGACGCACGACCACCCCGAAGGCGCTCCCGAATCGGTGTTCGAAGGCATGAAGGCCGGCATCCTGCAGGATCGGCCGAAATTCCTGCGCGAGTTCTTCAAGGGCTTCTACGGCGTCGGCATGCTGTCCTCGCCGGTCAGCGAGGCGGTGCTCGACTGGTCGTTCCAGGTGGCGATGCAGGCCGGCCTGCCCGGCACGCTGGCGTGCATCGACAGTTTCGGCCGCACCGATTTCCGCCCCGACCTCGCCGCCTTCACCATGCCGACGCTGGTCATCCACGGCACCGGCGATGCCATTGTGCCGATCGACCTTACCGGCCGCGCCGTGGCCAGGGCGGTGGCGTCGGCGCGGCTGATCGAACTCGATGGCGCCCCGCATGGCCTGCTCGCCAGCCATGGCGAGGAAATCAGCAAGGACCTGATCGCCTTCCTCGACGGCTGAACGGCGGCTTCAGCCCCGGTGATAGGGGTGCCCCGCCAGGATCGACTGCGCGCGATACAGTTGCTCCGCCAGCATGGCGCGGACCAGCATGTGCGGCCAGGTGGCGCGGCCGAAGCCGAGCAGCAGGTCAGCGCCGGCGCGGGTGGCGGCATCATGGCCATCGGCGGCGCCGATCAGGAAGCGGCAGGCGCGGGCGCCATCGTCGCGCCAGCGCGCCAGCTGCGCCGCCAGTGCCGGCGAGGGAAGGTCCTGCCCGGTTTCATCGAGCACGACGGTGCGGCCGCCGTCGAACGCCGGCCAGGGGGCGGTTTCGCCGATCTCGACAACCGTCAGCACATTCTTCAGCCGCGCCGCATAGCGATCGACCAGCGCCGCTTCGGGCGAGGTGCCGATGCGGCCGCGGGCGACGATGACCAGCTTCACGCCGGATCAACCCATGGGCGGCGTTGTCCGCGATGTGCCGATACGCGGCTCGCCGGGGGCGGGGCCGTTCTCGGGATCGAAGGCCCACATGCGTTCAAGATTGTAGAATTGCCGGACATCGGGCTTGAACAGATGGACAATGACATCGCCCGCATCGATCAGCACCCAATCGGCGGTGGCGAGGCCCTGAACGCGGACGCTGCGGCCGAGGTCGACCTTGACCCGCTCGGCGATCTTCGACGCCATGGAGGCGACCTGGCGGCCGGAGCGGCCGCTGGCAATGACCATGTGATCGGCGATGCTGGTCTTGCCGGCGAGCGGGATGCTGACCACTTCCAGCGCCTGGTCCTCGTCGAGGATGCGCAGGACGAGCGCGTGCAGCGCCTCGATCGCGGCGTCGACGCGCTGCGTTTCGGCGGGCGAGATGTGGATGGAAGGGGTGTCGGTCAAACCTTGGGTTCCTTGGGGAGACGAGAGGCCAGGCGCCGCGCCCAGCCCGGATCGGCGGCGCGGATCGCGGTCGCCGACACCGGCGTGGTGCGGATGTCGAGCAGGATGATTGCCGGCGCCGTCCAGCCTGTCCAGTGCCGCGCCGCCGACCGCGGCCGACGCCAGCGGCGCAGCCAGGCCATGGCCGGCGCCAGATACGCCGCGCCCCTATAGCCCGGACGCGCCAGAACGGCGATGGGAATCGAAGCGGCAAAGCGGCGCCAGCGATGCCAGCGGTGCAGTTCCGGCACGATATCGGCGCCCATCAGCCAGATGAAATCGACATCGGGCCGCCGCCGGCGCAGCGCCGCCACGGTATCGACGGCATAAATCGTGCCCAGTTCGGCCTCGATCACCATCGGCCGGATGCGCGGATGCCGTGCCGCTGCCTCCGCCGAAGCGAGGCGCGCGCCGAGACTCGCCATGCCGCGCGGCGATTTCAGGGGATTTTGCGGGCTGACCAGCCACCAGATTTCATCGAGCCCGAGCAGCCGCATCGCCTCGACACTGATGTGGCGATGCCCGGCATGGGCGGGATTGAACGAGCCGCCGAGAAGACCGATTCGGGTCACCGGGTGCCGCGGCCGGGCGCTGGCGCCGTCACGGCCGCACCTGGCCGGTGCCGGTCACCCGGGTTTTCCACGTCGTCAGGCCTTCCAGCGCCACCGGGCCGCGGGCGTGCAGGCGGCCCGTCGCGATGCCGATTTCGGCGCCGAAGCCGAACTCGCCGCCGTCGGCGAACTGGGTGGAGGCGTTCCACAAAAGTATGGCGCTGTCGACATCGCCCAGGAACTGCTCCGCCACGGCGGCGTCTTCGGCAACGATGGCGTCGGTGTGGGCCGAACCATGGGCGGCGATGTGCGCGATGGCGCCGTCAACGCCATCGACGATCGCGGCGGACGCGATGGCATCGAGATATTCTGTGTCGAACGTCCCCGCCGGCGCCGCCAGCACGCGCGCATCGAGCTCCTGCACGCCGGCATCGCCGCGGACTTCGCAGCCGGCGTCGATGAGCGCGGCGACGACCGCGCGCGCGGTGGCGGGCGGCGCGGCGCGGTCGATCAGCAGCGTCTCCATGGCGCCGCACACCGCCGGCCGCCGCAGCTTGGCGTTGACGACGATGCTTGCCGCCATGGCCGGATCGGCGGAGGCATCGACATAGACATGGTTGATGCCGTCGAGATGGGCGAGCACCGGCACTTTCGCCTCGGCCTGGACGCGCGCCACCAGCCCCTTGCCGCCGCGCGGAATGATGACGTCGATCAGGCCATGCGCCGCCAGCATGGCGCCGACCAGCGC
>JAIXZK010000119.1 GCA_027489695.1 Sphingomonadales bacterium | reverse complement strand
CTTGAATCCGCTGTCCAGGCGATGTCGCCAACCGCGATGCGGGTGACGGTCTCGATGTCCTGCCCGCTGGCGATGTCGCGGATGCGCAGCGTGAAGCGCTCGCTGCCATCGGTGTCGGTGGCATAGGCGACAAGGCGGCCATCGGGGCTGACCCGCTGCGCCCCCAAGCGGAAATAGCCGGCACCGGCGGCGAGCAGCGGTTCGGACAGCACCAGTTGTTCGGCGCCGCCGCCGCGCGGGCGCCGCACCCAGGTGCGATACTGGTCGCCGGGCTTGAAATACCACCAATAGTCGAACGCGCCATCGGGCGCCGGCACCGAGGCATCGTCGGGCTTCACCCGGCCCTTCAGTTCCTCGAAAATCCGGTCCTTGAGCGGCACCAGCGGCGCCATCCTTGCGTCGAAATATTCGTTCTCGGCGTTGAGATAGGCGAGCACCTCCGGGTCATCGACCGTGGGATAGGAGGGGTCCTTCAGCCAGGCCCAGGGATCCTCCACGGTGATGCCGTGATGGGTGAAGCTGTGCGGGCGGGTGGCGGCGACGGGTGGTTGCATCTGGGCAAGGCTCCGGAGGCGAAAAGGGCGGCGACGACGGTGCAAAGCCGGCGAATTCTGGCTATCATCAGGGTTTCAAGCGTCAGGCGGGCGGCATCGCGCCTGTCCGCTGACCATAGATAGGGGAAGGATCGGCCATGTCCACGATCGAGGATCGGCTCGGCGCCTTGCGCACGCAACTGGCCAGCGAGCGCCTGACCGGCTTTGTCGTGCCGCTGACCGACGAGCATATGAGCGAATATGTCGGCAGCTATGCCCAGCGCCTGGCCTGGCTGACCGGTTTCGAAGGCTCGGCCGGCACCGCCGCCGTGCTGGGGCCGAAGGCGGCGATCTTCACCGATGGCCGCTACACGCTGCAGGTGCGCGAACAGGTGCCGGGCGCCTTGTTCGAGTACCAGGACGTGCCGAAAACCAGCGCCGCGCAATGGCTGGCCGATCATGCCGCCGCCGGCGATCGCATCGGCTATGATCCCTGGCTGCACACCAGCGGCTGGGTCGATGCCACCGCGGCCCGGCTGGCGGCGAAGGGTGCCGAGCTGGTGGCGGTCGCCGCCAATCCGGTTGATGCCATCTGGCGCGATCGCCCGGCGCCGAGCGCGGCGCGGCTGGAAGTCCACCCCGACCAGTTCGCCGGCCGCAGCGCCGCCGACAAGCGCGCCGGCATCGCCGAATGGCTGGCCGGGCAAAAGGCCGATGCTGTCGTCATCACCGCGCTCGATTCGATCGCCTGGGCGCTGAACGTGCGCGGCCGCGATGTCTCGCGCACGCCGGTGGCGCTGGCCTTCGCTATCGTCCACGCCGATGCCAGCGTCGATCTGTGGATCGCGCCCGAGAAGCTCTCGCCCGATGTCATCGCCCATCTCGGGCCGGACGTACGCTGCCATCCGCGCGCCGATTTCGCCGCTGCGCTCGGTGGTTTCGGCGGCCGCACCGTCGTCGCCGATCCGGCCACCGCCGTCGCCGCGATCTTCGCCGGGCTGAAGGCCGGCGGCGCCACGGTGATCGAGGCGCGCGACCCGTGCATCCTGGCGAAAGCGATCAAGAACCCCATTGAAATCGCCGGAACCGAAGCCGCCCACCGCCGCGACGGTGCCGCGCTGACCCGCTTCCTGCACTGGTTCGCCGAGGAAGCGCCCAAGGGCGGCCTCACCGAAATGTCGGCCGCCGCGCGGCTGCAGCAGTTCCGCGAAGCCAGCAACATGCTGGAGGATCTGAGCTTCGACACCATCTCCGGCGCCGGCCCCAACGCCGCCAGCCCGCACTACCGCGTCTCGGAAGCCAGCGACCGGGCGATCGTGATGGATTCGATCTACCTCGTCGATTCGGGCGGCCAGTATCGCGACGGCACCACCGACGTTACCCGCACCCTCGTCATCGGCACGCCGACGCCCGAGATGAAGGACCGCTATACCCGCGTGCTCAAGGGCCATATCGCGCTCGCCCGCCAGCTCTTCCCGGTCGGCACCCGTGGCAGCCAATTGGACGCGCTCGCCCGCCAGCACCTCTGGCAGGCCGGGCTCGATTATTCGCACGGCACCGGCCATGGCGTCGGCAGCTATCTCTCCGTCCATGAAGGCCCGCAGCGCATCGCCGCGGCCTGGAGCGCGCAGCCTGGCGGCGACGAGCCGTTGGTGCCGGGCATGATCCTTTCCAACGAGCCCGGCTATTACAAGACCGGCGAATATGGCATCCGCATCGAAAACCTCGTCATCGTCGAGGAACGCACCGTCCCCGGCGCCGAACGCGACATGCTCGGCTTCCGCGAACTGACCCTGGCACCGATCGACCGCACCCTGATCGATGTCGCCCTGCTTTCCGGCGACGAACGCCAATGGGTCGATACCTACCACCGCCGTGTCCGCGCCGAACTCGCCGGCCAGCTCGATGACGTCGCGCGGGCGTGGCTGGAGGCGGTGACCGCGCCGTTGTAAGGGTGGCTTTTCGCCTCCGGCGGCTATTTTTTTGCCTCCGGCGGCTGGGGCCTTGCGCCCCGGACCCCATTTTGTTTGCTGGGGGATATAGTTTCTGAGTGCGGCGTGGAATCGAAATGGGGTGTGGAGCCTGAGGGGGCCCCTTCTTTCATGTTGCCGCACCCGATTTCGTCGCACCCGGCCACCGTGCTATGCACAGCCCAAAGCCAGGGAGCCCGATCATGCTGAAACTTTCGACCGTCATTGCCGCCGCCGGTGCCGCCGCCGCGCTGATTGCCGCCGCGCCCGCGCCGCAGTCCGCCTGGGCCTTCAACCTCAGGACCATCGACGGCAAGCCGATGCCGCTGGCCCAGTACCAGGGCAAGGTCGTGCTGCTGGTCAACACCGCCAGCTTCTGCGGCTTCACCCCGCAATATGAAGGCCTGCAGAAGCTCTATGACACCTACAAGGGCCAGGGCCTGACGGTGATCGGCGTG
>JAIXZK010000250.1 GCA_027489695.1 Sphingomonadales bacterium | reverse complement strand
GCGCCACCGGCCTATGACCCGGCGCCACCGCCGATCGCCAGCGAAGCGGCGCGGTTGCCGGTGCTGCGCGGTATCGGCGCGGCGCGGGTGCCGATGCCGCGATCGACCTGGCGCGGGCTGCTGGCGGCACCGATTCTGGCGCTGCTGCTGCTCTGGGCCGGGCTGGCGACGCAGCGGGCACTGGCCGGCGATCCGGAAGCAGCGGCGCGGCGCGCCCATGCCCGGCTGCGGCGTACGTTGGCGGCACTGGCTGCTGCCGAGGATGCCGGCCGCCGTGCACTGCTGCGCGCCTGGCAGCGCGATGCCGGGGTGCGGCTGAAGGTCGATCATGCGGCGCCGACCGCCGCGATGCTTGGCGAGCCGGCCTGGGCGCGACTGTGGGAGGAGGCCGACCGGCATCTTTATGGCGCCGCGGCTCCGCTGCCGCCGGACTGGCCGGCGCGCGCCAACGCCGCGCTCGCCGAGGTCGGCGCGCCGCCGCCGTTCGATCCGCGACGGATCGTGGCGGCGCGCAATCTTTATCCGGCGATGCTGTGCGTGGCACTGGTTGTGGGGGGATTTTTGCCTCCGGCGGCTGGGGCCGTGGGCCCCGGACCCCATTTCGATTCGCGCAACGATCCCAAACAGATGGCGCCGCGCGAGACCCAACAAAATGGGGTCTGGGGCCTGAGGCCCCAGCCGCCGGAGGCCCGCCTTCCTCCTGCCGCCAACGACTGGATCAATCACTACAACCGCGGCCGCGCGGCGGCGGCGGCCAGGCAATGGCAGCGCGCGGCGGCGCACGCGGGCATCGCCTGGGTGCAGCAGCCGCGGTCCGAGGCCAGCATGGCGCTGTGGACGCTGGCCGCGCGCGAGTCCGGGGCGGGGGGGCGTGTCGCCGGGGGGCTGCCCCGGCCGGACGACCCGGCGGCGGGACTGATCGGGCTGGCGTCGGCGCGCGGCTGGCAGGAACTGGCGTTGCTGGCGATGCTGCTGGCGGCCGGTGGCGGTGGCGCGCTGCTGCTGGTGCGCTTCGGCCATGTGCCGCGGCGATGGGGCCGGGTGGCGGGGGTCGCCACGGCGGTCGGCGGTGTCGGCTTGGCGTTCACGCTCACCGGGGTGAACAGCTATGGCGTCGCTGCCGCCCCGGATGCGGCGGTCACGTGGCGACAGGTGGTGCTGCGCCCGCTGCCGATCGATACCCCCGATGGCGAAGCGAGAATCCTGCTGGCGCCCGGCACCGCTGGTCACATGGAGGCGAGCTTCCTCGGCTGGGTACGGCTGGAACTGCCCGATGGCCGCTCCGGCTGGCTGCGCCGAGAGGAAATCATCCCGGTCTGGCAGCCGCGCCCGGTCGGTCGATAAGGCACCCGGCGATCAGTTCGCCGGGCAGCTTCCCGGTGTTGGCGTGTGCGGCAGCGGTGTGCCCGACAGCACCGCCGTCATCTTGCCAGCGTCGATTGCCGCCGCGCCGTTGACGAACAGGTCCGACACGCCTTCCGCCAGCACATCCGGCTTCCCGAAGTCGTTCTTCGGTCCATAGGTCGCCGGATCGAACACCACGACATCGGCGAAATAGCCCGGCTTCAGATAGCCGCGCTCCTTGATGCCAAAGGCGTCGGCGGTGGCGCCCGTCGAATTGCGGATGAAGAAGGGCAGGGTGATGATCTTCTCCTCGACGACATATTTGCGATACTTCAGCGGGAAGGTGCCATACTCGCGCGGATGGCCCTCGCCGCCGTCGGAGTCGGTGAGCGTCCAGGGCTGCTTCATGTAATTGGCAAGATCGGCCTCGCCCATGACAAAGCCGATCAGCGACTGGCTGCCGCCCTGCTTGAGGATCTGCAGCGCGGCATCGACCGGCGTCAGCCCCATTTCCCTGGCGGCGACATCGAGGAATTTGCCCGAGTAGGGCGAGCCGCGACCGCGGAACAGGAACTTGTTGGGGCCGCCGGTGCGCTCCATGTTCTGCGCCATCTCGGCCTTGATCCGGTCGAGGGTCTCAGGATTGTCGAGCCGCTTGAGCAGCGCTGGCCGGCCGCCATCCATCGCCCAGTTCGGCACGAACATCGCGGTGATGCTGGTGCCATTGCCGGTATAGGGATACTGGCTTGCCGTGACCCGCTGCCCCGCCGCGCGGGCGGCGTCGACCATGCGGATCACCTCGGCCGACTTGCCCCACAGCTTCGGGCCGATGATCTTGATATGGCTGAGATGCACCGGGATCCCGGCCTCACGACCGATGGTCAGCGCTTCCTCGAACGACTTGATCGCGCCGACGGTGAAATCCGAATAGTCGCGAGTATGGGTATCGTAGATGCCGCCGCGCTTTGCCGCTTCGCGTGCCAGCTCGATCACTTCCGGCGTCTTCGAATAGCTCTGCGGCACATAGAACAGCCCGGTCGACAGGCCGAGCGCGCCTTCGCACATGCCCTGCACGACGAGCGCCTTCTCGCGAACCAGCTCCGCCGGCGTCGGCGCCCGCGCATCGGGGCCGATCACGGCTTCGCGGATGTTGCCATAGCCGACATAGGAGACGACGTTGACGCCGACCCGGTTCTGCCGGAGCTTGTCGAACACCGCCGCGACGTTCGGATCGCCGCGGCCATCGACGCCGATGAAGACGGTTGTCGCCCCCTGCGCCAGCCAGGCCGGCGCCTGGCGCTGCTGCGGATCGGCCGATTCGAAGAAATGCTGCGGATGGGTGTGCGGATCGAGGAACCCCGGCGCGACGATCTTGCCGCGGGCGTCGATCGTCCGCTTCGCCGTCACATCGGCCTTGGGGCCGACATAGACGATCCGGTCGCCACTGATCGCGACATCGCCGACATAGGGCGTCATCGCGGCCGAGCCGTCGTAGATCGTGCCGCCCTGGATGAGAACGTCAGCCGGCGTCGCGGCGAAGGCGGCGGTTCCCAGCCACATCGAGGCCAGTGCCGAGGTCAGCCGCCGACCCGATCTTTTGCCCGTCATGCCCCGACCCCTCTTCGCCATCGCCCGATCGCGGATGATATGGGGGCCGGGCGATTTGGCAAGACAATGGTTAACGCCGCGTACCGTCTCGATGGCCGGATGGCGAGGGGACACGAAAAAACCCCGCCGCGGATGCGACGGGGTTTTTGGGTTCTGGTTGCGGGGACAGGATTTGAACCTGTGACCTTCAGGTTATGAGCCTGACGAGCTACCGGGCTGCTCCACCCCGCGACAGAGACGATTGCCTCTCCAAGGATGGTTCCAGGGGGTGGCTCACGCCTCGAAAAGCGGTGACATGTGAATGGGTTTTTTGAAATTCTGGCGCGTCGGCTGCAAGGCCTGGCGGCGTCCTACTCTTCCATCGCTTGAGCGATAGTACCATCGGCGCTGCCTGGTTTCACGGCCGAGTTCGAGATGGGATCGGGTGGGTCACAGGCGCTATGACCACCAAGCCATGAAGCCGGCGCGGCAGAATTGGGTTTTGAACGATGCCCGTGCACGGGTGGAAAACAATGTTGTCGTTGATGGTGGGATCTTCAAGCGCGACCAGAGTAATTAGGACCGGTAAGCTGAACGCATTACTGCGCTTACACATCCGGCCTATCAACGTGGTGGTCTTCCACGACTCGATGAGATCTAATCTCGAGGGAGGCTTCCCGCTTAGATGCTTTCAGCGGTTATCCCGTCCATGCATAGCTACCCTGCTGCACCGTTGGCACGATGACAGGTCCACCAGAGGCAT
>JAIXZK010000052.1 GCA_027489695.1 Sphingomonadales bacterium | reverse complement strand
GCCGCGCATGCCCAATTTGTCGAGCTTCTGCGCCGTCGAAAAGCCCTTCATGCCGCGCTCGATCAGGAAGGCGGTGATGCCGCGTGGGCCGGCTTCGGGCTCGGTCTTGGCATAGACGACGAGCGTGCCGGCGTCCGGCCCGTTGGTGATCCAGAACTTGTTGCCGTTGAGTACATAGGCGTCGTTGCCGCGAGCCTCCGCACGCAGCTTCATCGAGATGACATCGCTGCCTGAGCCCGATTCCGACATGGCGAGGCTGCCGACTTTCTTGCCGGCGATCAGGTCGGGCAGGTAGCGGGCCTTCTGCTCCGCCGTGCCCCAGCGGGCGATCTGGTTGATGCACAGGTTGCTGTGGGCGCCATAGGACAGGCCGACGGCGGCCGACGCGCGGCTGATTTCCTCGATGGCAATGACATGGGCGAGATAGCCGAGCCCGGCGCCGCCATCGGCCTCCGGCACGGTGATGCCGTGCAGGCCCAGTTCGCCGAGCTTGGCCCAGAGGTCCATCGGAAACTGGTTCGACGCATCGATCTCGGCGGCGCGCGGCGCGATCTCGGCGGCGGCAAAGGCTGCGACGCTGTCGCGCAGCATGTCGATGGTTTCGCCGTGATTGAAGCGAAGGGAGGAGAACATCTTGATACCCCGGCGGTTGGTGTTCGTGGACTAGCAACAGAAGCCGGGCGGCGCCATGGCCGCCCCCCCCGAAGCCCGATCAGTCGCTGCCCCCGGCGACCGCAAGCCGGCGGCTGGCGACGATGCGGCCGAGGCTCGCCAGCGGCCCGCCGACCGGCCGGTGCGCCGCGCGGATCGCGTCGAAATCGGCGCGGATGCCATCATAGCCGGCAGCTTGCGGATAGCCGACGATGACGACGACATTCCAGTCCGGCCCGGCGCCGGTGCGCAGCCGGTAATGGCTGATCAGGCCGCGGGCGCGGGCGATACGGTCCATGGCGAACCAGTTGGCTTCGAGGAAGGCAACCAGCGCCGCCGGGTCCTCGGCGAGCGATTGCAGGAAAGTCCATTCCTCGATCACGGCAGGCTGCGGCGCCGGTGCCGCCGCTGGCAGGGCGAGCAGCGGCGCCGTGCCCGCCGCGACCAGGAAGCGCCGCCGCTGCATCAGCCGATTTCCACAAGCAGCATGCCGTCCGCCACCTGGTCGCCGGCCGCGATATGGACGGCGCTGACCGTGCCGCCGGCGCGGGCGACCAGCCGATGCTCCATCTTCATCGCTTCCAGCACCAGCAACCGATCGCCTTCCGCCACTGCCTGGCCCGGCGTCACGTCGACAGCGAGCACCCGGCCCGGCATCGGTGCGATGATGCGGCCATCGCCGAGGCCGGCGACGGCGCCGGCACGCGGCGCGCGCAGTGCCAGGCGATAGCTCTGGCCGGCGTGGCGGACTTCCAGTCCCGTTTCGCTGGCGACGACATGGCCGATAAGGCTGCGGCCGCCGATATCGGCGGTGACGCCGCTGCTGCCATGCGCCGACGCCCCGACCTCGCCGATGCCGTCGAGCCCGGCGACACGGAAACGGCCAGCGACCGGCCGCAGGGTGAAGCTGCGCAACGCGCCGCCGACCCAGAAGCGGCTGGTGAATTCGGTCGGCAGGTTCAGGCGGAATGGCCGGGCGAACGGGCCGGCGGTTGCCGCAGCCTCGGCAGTCAGCGCCTGCCACAGGCCGGCGAGCAGCAGCACTTCGTCCGGCACCGCCTCGGGCGGCGCCAGGGCCTCGGCATGGCGGCCGATGAAGCCGGTATCGACCTCGCCAGCGCGGAAGGCGTCGATGTTGGCGAGGCGGGCGAGAAAGGCGCGGTTCGATTTCAGCCCTTCGACGATGGTGCCGTCGAGCGCGCCGACCAGCCGGTCGATGGCGGCAGCGCGCGTCGGCCCCCAGGCGATGACCTTGGCGATCATCGGATCATAATCGAGGCCGATGCGGCTGCCGGTTTCGACGCCAGTATCGATGCGCACGCCCTCACCGGTTCCGAACGCCAGCCGCGACAGGGTGCCGGTCGCCGGCAGGAAGCCCGAATCGGGGTCTTCGGCATAGAGCCGCGCTTCGACGGCGTGGCCGGTGATGGTCAGCGCTTCCTGCGACAGCGGCAGCATTTCGCCGCGCGCCACCCGGATCTGCCATTCGACCAGGTCCTGGCCCGTGATGCACTCCGTCACCGGATGCTCGACCTGCAGGCGGGTGTTCATCTCCATGAAGTAGAAGGCGGGATCGCCCTCGGCATCGACAGTATCGAGATCGAGGATGAACTCGACCGTGCCGGCCCCCTGATAGGCGATGGCGGTGGCAGCCGTTGCCGCGGCGATCCCGAGCGTGTGACGCAGCCGGTCGCTGAGCCCGGGGGCAGGGGCTTCCTCGATCACCTTCTGATGGCGGCGCTGCAACGAACAATCGCGTTCGAACAGGTGCACGACATTGCCATGGGCATCGCCGAACACCTGGACTTCGACGTGGCGCGGCCGCTGGATCAGCTTTTCCAGCATCACGACGCTGTTGCCGAAACTGGCCTGGCCCTCGCGCTGCGCCGCCATCAGCGCATCCTGGAACTCGTCGGCGGCGTGCACGGCGCGCATGCCCTTGCCGCCGCCGCCGGCGACCGCCTTGATCAGCAGCGGAAAGCCGACGCCCTCGGCGGCGCGTTGCAGGCGGACCAGGCTCTGGTCAGTGCCCTGATAGCCGGGCGTGATCGGCACGCCGGCCTTCTTCATCGCTGCCTTGGCGCTGTCCTTCAGCGCCATCACCCGCATCGCGGCCGGCGGCGGCCCGACCCAGACCAGCCCGGCCTTTAGGACGGCGGCGGCGAAGTCGGCATTCTCCGACAGGAAGCCATAGCCGGGGTGGATGGCATCGGCGCCGGTGCGGCGCGCCGCGGCGATGATCGCATCGCCGTCGAGATAGGGCCGCGCCGCCGCCGGCCCCAGCGCCACGGCCTGGCCGGCCTCGCGGACGAAGGGGCTTGTCGCATCGACATCGGAATGGACCGCGACGGTGGCGATCCCCATCCGATGCGCGGTGCGGATGACCCGCCGGGCGATTTCGCCGCGATTGGCGATGAGAAGCTTCTGCATGGCGCCGGTAATGCCGTGGTCTATCGGGGATTGCCACCGTGATTGCGATGGTGGCCGACAGCGCGTATGTTCGACTTCCGTTTCAGGACTGAAAACATGACCCAGACCAACCGCTCGATACGAGTACAGGTTTCGCGCGAGGGCAAGATCAGCTTGCCGGCGGCACAGCGCCGAGCAGCCGGGATCGCACCGGGTGCAGAGGTAATCGTCGAACAGGTCGGGCAGGAGCTGCGAATCAAGAGCGTCGCTGCCCTGCTCGAGGAATTGGCGGCGCGCGCCGCGCTGTTGGTTGCGGGCACCGATGACAGTGTCGACCAGTTCATTGCCGACCGGCGGGCGGCGGCGGCGCGCGACGAGTATCCGGCTTGAGCCATGTGCTCGACGCCTCGGCGCTGCTGGCGCTGATCCGGCTGGAGCCCGGCGCCGACCGCGTCACGGTGGCGCTGACCGCGCGTCCCATAATGGCCAGCCTGAACCTGGGCGAAGTCGCGCAACGGCTTGTCCTGGCCGGGTCGCCTCGCGAGGGCATCGCGGCATTGCTTGCCGCCTATCCACTCACGCTCGTTGATGTGGATGGTGATCTTGCGTTGGCCGCCGGCTTTGCCGCTCTGGCAACGCGTGCCTATGGCCTTTCGCTTGGCGATCGAATTTGTCTGATGTTGGCGAAGCGGCAGGGCTGGCCGGCGCTGACCGCCGATCGCGACTGGGCCAAGGTTGCGGACGCGCTCGGGGTGCGGGTCGATTTGATTCGATAGCGTCGCCGCTGCCGGCGCTATTCGCCCGCCCATTACGGCTTGCGCTTGCCGAGAAACGCCGCCAGCCCCTCGCGGCCTTCCGGCGAGGCGCGGCGGGCGGCGATGCGGGCGGCGGTGTCGGCGCGCAGGGCGTCGGTGATTTCCTGGCCGGCGACGGCGCGGATCAGCGCCTTGGCATCGGCGACGGCGCCGGGGGCGGCGGCGGCGAGATGCGCCAGCCAGCCGGCGACCACGGCATCGGCGGCCTCGGGCGTGTCGGCGACTTCATCGACAAGGCCGATGTCGCGTGCCGTCGCCGCGTCAAAGCCTTCGGCGGTCAGGAACCAGCGGCGGGCGCGGGCGCCGATGCGGGCAACGACAAAGGGCGAGATCGTCGCCGGGGTGAGCCCGAGCCGGACTTCGGACAGGCGGAAGGTCGCGCCTGTCACCGCCACTGCCATGTCGGCGCAGGCGACGAGGCCGACACCGCCGCCGGCGATATTGCCATGGACCCGGGCGATGACCGGTTTCGGGCAGGTGTCGATGGCGTGCAGCATGTCCGACAGCTTCAAGGCGTCGGCGCGATTCTCGGCTTCGGTCCAGCCGCCGGCGCGGCGCATCCAGTCGAGATCGGCACCGGCCGAAAAGCTCTTGCCGGCGCCCGACAGCAGGATGGCGCGCACCCCGGCAGCCTTGCCGAGCCGCTGGAAGGTCTCGGTCAGCGCCGCGATCAGCGCTTCGTCAAAGGCATTGTGACGCTCCGGCCGGTCGAGCGTGACATGTGCCGTTCCGGCCGCGTCGAGATGGGTCTGGAGCATGGTTTCCGCACTGGCAGCGCCACGGCGGCGTGACAAGGGCCGCCGAAAGGCATAGGAGCGCGCGCCCCATGATGACTCCTCCGCTTCCCCCCCGCCTGTTCCCGTCCGCTGCCGAAGAGGCGGCGCACGCCAACACCCCCTCGGCTTCAGCGCAGACCGAGCATCCCGCCTATCGGCTGGCGTTCCAGGACGATGATTTCCTGCTGCGCGCCGATCTGCGACCGGTGCGGTTCCAGCTCGAACTGCTGAAGCCCGAACTGCTGCTCGCCGAAGCCGGCATCGACGCGACCTTCGTCTTTTATGGCTCGGCGCGCATTCCGAGCCCGGAGGAAGCGCCGCTGCGGCTGGCGGCGGCGAAGACCCCGCGCGAGAAGGCGATCGCCGAGCGGCTGGCCGCCAAGGCGCATTATTATGTTGTGGCGCGCGAGCTGGCGAAGCTGGTTTCGACCTGCACCGTCGATGAAAAGCGCTGTTTCACCGTCTGTTCGGGCGGCGGCCCGTCGATCATGGAAGCGGCCAACCGCGGTGCCGCCGATGTCGGCGCGCCGAGTGTCGGCCTCAACATCGTGCTGCCGCAC
Organism: Sphingomonadales bacterium; assembly: GCA_027489695.1. Lineage (GTDB taxonomy): Bacteria > Pseudomonadota > Alphaproteobacteria > Sphingomonadales > Sphingomonadaceae > Sandarakinorhabdus. The sequence continues at coordinate 2,046 of JAIXZK010000052.1, read as the reverse complement.
GAGCAGATGCCCAACCCCTATGTCACCCCGGGATTGAGCTTCCAGTTTCACTATTTCGCGCTTCGCAAGATGCATTTCCTGCTGCGCGCCAAGGCAGTGGCGGTGTTCCCCGGCGGCTTCGGCACCTTCGACGAATTCTTCGAACTGCTGACGCTGGTGCAGACCGGCAAGGTCGCGCCGCTGCCGATCCTGCTCTACGGTCGCGACTATTGGAACCGGGTGGTCGATTTCGAAGCGCTGGTCGAGGAAGGCGTCGTCGCCGAATCGGACCTGGCGCTGTTCCACTTCGTCGAGACGGCGGAAGAGGGCTGGGCGATCGTTCGCGACCACTACGGGCTGTAGGGTTCGCCTGCCGAGGCGGGAGTAAGCGGTCCGGGCCGTGCCTCGACTTCGCTCGGCATGAGCGGGGCAGGAGGCACGCCTCCAGCGCATTCGTTCGAAGCGCGGCGCATCAGGGACAACCACAGCCCGCTCATGCCGAGAGCCCGCTCATGCCGAGCGAAGTCGAGGCACGCCCCGAATCTCGCGGCGAACCCGACCTCGCGTGCGGTTCGGCCGACGAGCTACTTCGTCGCCGCTTCGGCCGGCGCTGCTTCGGCCGGCGCCGCGGCGGCATCCGCGGCCGGGGCAGCAGCAGCATCCGCCGCCGGCGCTTCGGCAGCAGGCGCGGCTTCTTCCGCCGGGGCGGCCGGCAGCGGCAGCGGGCCGTCGCTCTTGCTGTTCAGCCAGGCGATGACGGCGGCGCGATCTTCCGGCTTGGCGATGCCGGCAAAGGCCATCTTGGTGCCGGGCGCATAGGCCTTGGGGCTGGTCAGCCAGGCGTTGAGCGCGTCCCAATCCCAGGTCTTGCCCTTCATGCCGGCGAGCGCTTCCGAATAACCAAAGCCGGCGGCGCGGGCCTGCGGGGCGCCGACGATGCCATAGAGGTTCGGGCCGATGCCGGCGGCACCGCCCTTGTCGGCATTGTGGCAGGCGCCGCACTTCTTGAAGACGGCTTCGCCCTTGGTGACGTCGGCCGAGGCCAGGTAGAATGCGATCGGCTTGTCGGCGGCGGCGGGCGCAGCGGCGGCGCTGGCTTCCTCGACGACGCCTTCGACGACATAGGCCTGCTTCTCGGGGCGTTCGGGCATGAAGACCTCATCGGTAATGATCGAGATGCCCAGCAGGGTGATGAGCGCGAACAGGCCCCAGCCGGCGATGGTATTGAAACGCATGTTGTCCACGTCGTGGCTCCTGAAGGGATGGCACGGGCGACGGCCGCCGCCGCACCTCGCGATTACGCAACGCATGTCGCTGTGGGGGCGCTGCTATCGCACCGAATCGGCAGGGGCAAGGGGAAGCGTGTCGCGGACTGTGCTTCGTGACGGTGTTTGCACGCTCGGGCGGGCATCGTTAAGTCGCCGCGATGAGCAGCTATCCTCCTCTTGCCGAAGCACTGGTGCGCGACATGGCGGCCCGCGCCGCCGCCGATCCGGCCGCCGCCGTGGCCTTTCAGGGCGCGCCGGGCGCCTATTCGCACCAGGCGACCCGGGAATTGTTCCCGGACGCGCCGGCACTGCCCTGCGCCTCGTTCGAGGATGCGATCGAGGCGGTGCAGAGCGGCCGCGTCGGCCGTGCCGTCATTCCGATCGAAAATTCGCTGCATGGCCGGGTGGCGGACATTCATTTCCTGCTGCCGGAATCGGGGCTGCACATCATCGCCGAACATTTCGTGCGGGTGCGCCACTGCCTGATGGCGCGCGGGCAACAGCGGGCGCTGCGCGAGGTGATCAGCCACCCCCAGGCGCTCGGCCAGTGCCGGATTCGCCTGCGCGACTGGGGCATTGCGCCGTCTTCCTATTTCGATACCGCCGCCGCCGCCGCCGAAGTGGCCGGCCTCGATGATGCCGGCATGGGCGCCATCGCCTCGCGGCTGGCAGCCGAGCTCTACGGCCTGACGGTGTTCGCCGAAGGCATCGAGGATGCCGACCACAATACCACGCGCTTCGTCGTGCTGGCGCGCGAGGCCATCGCGCCGCCGCCGGGCGTGGCGGTGATGACCAGCCT